>CAMAWQ010000070.1 GCA_945862005.1 Hylemonella gracilis
GAGACGAGCCAATTCAGTTTGGGTGAAACGGGCAATCTCTACGCGCAGCAATACCAAGTAGGCACACGTTGATCTGGCTCCGGAGAGTGTGCGGGTAGGTAGCATCGAGCCGGCGGGGCGACCCCCGGCCCAGATTAATGACGGTCACGCGGCTTGCCTGAAAGGGCAGGCGGTGCACAGAATCCGGCCTATCGGCAGACTTCACATTTTTTCTTGCAGCCGAATCACATGCGCCTCCAATGACCGTTTGGCTACCGGCCAAATGCGTTCAGGCACGTCGTCGTAAGCCAGTGGTACCCAGTCGTCTAGGGTGCCGTTGGGGTGGGCTTCCATCACGCGCAGCACCTTGGCCTCGCGTTGCAGGCGGTGGGTTTTGAGTTTGGCAATTTGGTGTCTGGCTTGATTGAGCACATAGCCATGGGCTGGCAAGATGTAGTCGAGTTCATGCGCGGCGCAAGCGGCATCCAGCTTGTCCAGGGAATCTAAATACTGGGTCATGTCGCCATCTGGCGGATTGACCACGGTGGTACTGCCATTCAAGACATGGTCGCCCGAAAACAGCAAGCCATCCTCCAACAGGGCCAAGCAGACATGGTTGGCCGCATGCCCTGGGGTGTGAATGACTTGCAGCGTGATGTGGAGGCCCGATGGGTCATCGGGTATTTCAATTGGTTGGGCCTTAGATTGACCTTGAGCCGTCCAATTCTCGGGTTGAAGCACCAAGCACTCGCCATCGTCCAGCGCCCGATCCGGTTCAAAGTGGCTATCGGCCCGCGCGGTGGGGGCTGAGGGTAGGCCCAAAACAGGCGGTACGCCATGGCCTGTGGGGCGCTGAAGGCACAGCGCCTGCAAGGGTCGCGCACCAGGTGAATGGTCTGGATGTGAGTGTGTGCAAACGATCATGCGTATATCGCCACCTGCCGCACGCCAAAGCCGCTCTAGGTGTTCGGCATCGTTTGGGCCAGGGTCAATGACCACATGGCCTGTGGTGGGGTCGCCCACCACATAGCTGTTGGTGCCCGGGCCCGTCATCACCCCGGGGTTGGGAGCAGTCAACCGTTGCACATGGCGCAATAGGGGGGTGGCTTGGTCGTGGTTCCAGTCCAAACGGTGGTGGATGGCTCCGTCTGGGCACACCAGTTCCAGCTCGCCATAGGGCGCATCGGTTTCCATGTAGCGCACCTCTCGGCCATGGAGCAAGCCCGCTCGTGGGCAACTGGTCCACAAGGGGGCTTCCGTGGCCTTACAAGCCTCAAAAAGGGCCTCAGCGTCGGGGTAGGCGTTCAGGCGCTCCAGGGTGCGGATGGTGGGGAAGATCATGAAAAAAAGGCCAGCTTTGTGGCGCTCCAGCGCTTCTTGCGGGTAGATCCAAATGGGGTCAAATTGCTCGCGCTCATCGGCCACAGGCGTTTGCCCCTCGGGCATCATGCCCACCCAAAAAGGCACCGCAAAGCGGCGCGGCAAGTCGCGGTCTGTGGTCCAGTGGGCCAGCAAGTGCAGGGCGGCGGCATCCACCTTCCAGCCCAAAGATGCAAGTTGCGGCCAAAAGGGGGCGTGTCGGTGCAGGGCGCTCAAAGCCTCGGGCGGAACGGCCTGGCCATCAGGGCCCAGCACCCTAATCACCCCCAGCTCTTCAAAACTTTCGCGCAGCGCGGCTAAGGCTTGGGTCAGGTTCAGTTCACTTTGAGTGGGTCCCCGCGTGGCCAGAGGGTGGGCTGCGTGGTCTTCGGGGTCGATGCCGCCCCCAGGAAACACGTAAGCGCCCGGCGCAAAGCTGGCTTGGGCCGAGCGCCGCGTCATCAACACTTGCAAGCGGCCTTGACCATCGTTGCGCGCCCAAAGCAGGGTGGACGCTGGTAGCGGGATGGCCGGTTCACGCTGCGGATAAAGCAACTGCTGTGGTCTGGGCATGGTGCTGGCGAGTTTGGCTCTTGAGTGGGGCGTGACGTGCGAGAAGGTGCTGCGGCAGTCTGTAAGTTCAAGCCATGATTGTGCGATAGTTAAAGTCCAATCACGAATGAGAACCCAACTTAAAGGAGGAGATATGAGGAGATTGAACCTGATGTCATATTGGATGGGCGTGTTGCTCGGTGCTGCGGCGCTTTGGCCATTGGGGGCTGCTCAGGCCCAAACCCAACCTTCGGCACAGCCCCAAGCCCAAAGTGGAACGGGTGCTTGGCCCACACGCCAAGCCATCAAGCTTGTGGCGGTGTTTCCCCCTGGCGGCTCGGTGGACCAGGTGGCGCGCATTCTTGCGCCCGTGCTGTCTCAGCAGTTGGGTCAAAACATTGTGGTGGAAAACAGAGGTGGCGCCTCTGGCTCTATTGGTACGGCACAGGTGGCATCCTCTGCCCCAGACGGCTACACCTTTGCGGTGGTGTTTGACACACATGGCGTGAACCCCACCCTAATTCCCAATATGCCGTTTGACACCCGCAAAGACTTGGTGCCGTTGGTGCTGGTGGGCACCTCGCCCATGGTGCTGGCCACGCATGTGGGCTCTGAATACAAAACCTTTGCCGATGTGGTGGCGGCCGCCAAAGCCAAAAAGGCGGTGAGCTACGGCTCCATTGGCTCGGGCAGCTTGGGCCATTTGGCCATGGCTCTGCTGGCCAAAAATGCGGGTTTGGAGTGGGTGCACATCCCTTACAAAGGGGGCGGACCCCTTATGGCGGATGCGGTAGCAGGGCATGTGCCGATGTCCATTGGCTCGGTGTTTGTCACCAAGCCGCATATTGACAACAAACGCATGCGCCCCTTGGCCGTGACCACCAGCAAGCGTTCGCCCGACCTGCCCGATGTGCCCACTGTGGCCGAAAGCGGTTTTGCAGGTTTTGATGCCCCCGCTTGGTGGGCCTTGCTAGCACCTGCCAAAACGCCTGCCGACATCGTCAAGCGCATGAATGAAGAGCTGAACAAGGCCCTTAAAAACCCCGAGGTCGCCAAAAAGCTCGACGCCCAAGGCATTGACGTGGTGGGGGGCTCGCCAGAGGTGGCCCGAGTGTTTATTGAACGCCAAATCGACATCTGGGCCAAAGTGGTCAAAGACAACCAAATCACCGCCGATTGAGCTGGGACGATGCGCGTTCACTTCACCAAAATGCAGGGGGCTGGCAACGACTTTGTCGTGCTGAATGAAACCCAGGGCCAGCTTGGGCTGTCAACGGCCCAATACCGGTGGCTGGCCGACCGGCATTTTGGGGTGGGCGCCGACCAAGTTTTATCGGTCCGGGCTTCGCCCGGGGCTGGCATTGATTTTGAATACGTGATTCACAATGCTGATGGCGCCGAGGTGGAGCAGTGCGGCAATGGCGCGCGCTGCTTTGCCCGCTATGTGTTTGATAAAGGTCTTGCCCAGCGCACCACGCTGCAGGTTCAAACCTTGGCAGGAGTGATTGCGCCGCAGATCACTACCAATGGTCAAGTTCGGGTGGACATGGGCGCCCCAGTGTTGGAGCTGGCCCAAATCCCGTTTGATGCGCAAGGCCTAAGCCCATTGCCCATTCATCACAGCGATTCGCCGGTTGACGCAAGTACTGTCCCGGAGCAGCTTTGGCCCTTAGACGACCTTCAAGTAGCGGTGCTCTCCATGGGCAACCCCCATGCCGTCGCCTTGGTGCCTGATGTGGCCCAAGCGCCTGTGGCGGCGCTTGGCGCAAAGGTAGAGCAGCACTGGCGTTTTCCCAAGCGGGTCAACGTGGGGTTTATGCAGGTGATGGACAGAGACCACATCCGCTTGCGCGTGTGGGAGCGCGGCGCTGGCGAAACCTTGGCTTGCGGCACCGGTGCCTGTGCGGCAGTGGTGGCCGGTATTCGCTTGGGGCTATTGAACACCCAAGTGCAGGTCAGCACCCGTGGTGGAGAGTTGCACATTGAATGGTCAGGCTCGCCCGCAGATTCGGTCATGATGACCGGTCCGGCCCACACGGTGTTTGAGGGAGAGGTGGACATTCCAGCTCTGAACGTTTGGCCTTGTGAGCCCATTTCCTAAAGCCCTAGACTTCTCATCTAACCGTATTTAAAAGTCCAGAGCTTCAAACACCCTCCAAGACATGAGCAACGCCCTAAACCCCATCACCGAAGACGATATTGCCCAGTACTTGCTGAACAACCCTCAGTTTTTTGAGCGCCACGCCCAGTTGCTGTCCACCATCATGCTCAGCGGGCCACACGGCCACCGTGCGGTGAATCTGCAAGAACGTCAGGCTATGATGCTGCGCGACAAAATTCGCCTGCTGGAAAGCCGCATCATGGAAATGATTCGCAACGGTAACGACAACTTGGCCCTGTCTGACAAGCTCATACGTTGGGCGGTGGAGTTGTTGCAGTTGCGCGATATGGCCACCTTGGCTGATCTGATTCCGGCTTCCGTGGAGCAGCAGTTTGCGGTGCCGCAGGTTGCCCTCAAGGTGTGGGACGTGGCACCCCATTGGCAGGAACACGCCTTTGCCCAAGGGGTCACCCCAGAAGTGCGCATTTTTGCCGATGGGCTGACCGAACCGTTTTGCGGCATCAACACCGGGTTGGAGCCCGCCAAATGGTTGCGCGTGCCGCATGAGGCCGCCTCCATCGCCTTATTGCCTTTGAGGCCCATTTCTAAGAACAGCTCGCTGACTCCATCTCAGCCGAGCGCCGAGCGGTCTTTGCCGGCCATGGGCTTGCTGGTGTTGGCCTCGCCTGATACCCAGCGCTTTACCCCCACCATGGGCACTGACTTTTTGCAGGGTTTAGCCCTCTTAAGCTCTGCAGCCTTGGGGGCTTTGCAAGTCCCAGCTTGATGCTTCAATCATTTTGACGCCATGAATGTGCCGGCGAATCTTCACGATGACCCGTTGGCACTTCGCTATCTAAAACATGTGCGCATTGAAAAACGCCTGGCGGACCGCACAGTAGCCCTGTACACACAAGACCTCCAGCGTTTGCAGCACTTGGCGCGGCAACAAAACCTAGCCCTGACTCAGGTGCACAACACCCATATTCGCCGTTGGGTGGCCCAAATGCACGCCCAAGGCCGTACAGGTCGGGGCATTGCCCTGATTTTGTCGGGCTGGCGGGGGTTTTACACTTGGCTGGGTCGGCAAGGCTTGATCGACGGCAACCCGGTGGCCGATGTGCGTGCGCCCAAAGCAGCCAAACCCTTGCCTAAAGCGCTCGGGGTGGACGATGCGGTGCAGTTGGCCGCCTACCGCCAAGACGCCTCCGCCACGCCCGAACTGGAAGCGCGCGACGCCGCCATGGTAGAGCTGCTCTACAGCAGCGGTTTGCGTGTGGCCGAGCTCACAGGCTTGGATGTGCGCGCCAGCGCCCAAGCTCGGGGCTGGATTGATTTTGATGCCGCCGAGGCCCATGTGTTGGGCAAGGGCGGCAAGCGCCGAACGGTACCGGTGGGTCAAGCCGCCTTGGTCGCATTGCGCGTTTGGATGGAGCAGCGCCAAAACATACGCAGGGCTTCGGCCAGCGCGGCTCTGTTTATTGGGCGGCACGGCACGCGGTTAACGTCTCACTCGGTTTGGCAGAGGTTGCGTTCGCGCAGCGCGCAGGCCGGTTTGTCCACGCCGGTTCACCCCCACATGTTGAGGCATTCGTTTGCCAGCCATGTGCTGCAGTCCAGCAGCGACTTGAGGGCCGTGCAAGAGCTGCTGGGCCACGCCAACATTGGCACCACGCAGGTGTACACCCGTTTGGATTTTCAGCATTTGGCCCGCGCTTACGATGCGGCCCACCCCAGGGCCAAGCGCCAGCCTCCGAAGTCCTAAGACGATTCGGTGGCTTGTGTGTAGCCCAGCTGTTTGCGCTGTGAGGCTTGGAGTTCCCGTGGAGCCTGCTGGGGGGTGCGATTTGATGCCTCGGAGGTGCCCATTTTGAACACCGCGACCGACTCCACCAATTCTTCTGCTTGGCTCTTCAGGCTGGCCGCAGCCGCTGCCATTTCCTCCACCAAGGCGGCGTTTTGTTGAGTGGTGCGGTCCATATTGTTCACCGCTTCACTAACCTGACGCACGCCACTGCTTTGGTCGGAGCTGGCCGCGCTGATTTCACCAATGATGTCGTTGACCCGGCGAATGGCGGTCACCACCTCGTGCATGGTGGTGCCGGCATGGTCGACCAGTTTGCTGCCCTGTTCGACTCGGGTGACGCTGGTGTCAATCAGGCCCTTGATTTGCTTGGCCGCCTCGGCGCTGCGGCCGGCCAAAGAGCGCACCTCGCCAGCCACCACGGCAAAACCGCGACCCTGCTCGCCCGCACGGGCAGCTTCTACAGCAGCATTGAGGGCCAAAATATTAGTTTGAAAGGCAATGCCGTCAATTACGCTGATGATGTCGGCAATTTTGCGCGAGCTGTCGTTGATGCCTTTCATGGTGTCTACCACCTCGGCCACCACATCGCCGCCTTTTAGTGCGACCGTTTGTGCGGTTTGGGCCAGCTGGTTGGCTTGCTTGGCATTGTCGGCGTTTTGTTGAATGGTGGAACTCAGCTCTTCCATGCTGGAGGCGGTTTGCTCCAGAGAGCTGGCTTGGCTTTCGGTGCGGGAGCTGAGGTCTTGGTTGCCTAGGGCAATTTCCGAGCTGGCGTTAGACACGGTAACCGCGCCATTGCGCACTTGTCCCACCACCTGAATCAGCGCGGTTTGCATGTCCCTAATGGATAACAGCAACAAACCCACTTCATCGCGCGTGTTGGGCACGATGCGGGTGGTCAGGTCCCCTTGGGCCACTTTGGTGGCAATGTGCGCGGCGTAGTTCACCCCGCCTGAAATGCTGCGGCACAAGCTGCGGGCAATGAACACGCCCAACAATATGGTGATAGCTAACGCAATCAGGTTGCCGTAAAACACAATACTTTGTAGCATGGCGCTGGTGTCGCGGGCCTTGGTGGCACCAGCTTTTGCAATGTCCGACAGCTCTGCGAGTTCCTGCATCAAGGCAATGTAGGAGGCTCTGGAGTCGCCCCGAATGAGGTCTAAAGCTTCTTCGTCGCGTCGTTGGCGCGCCAAGTCCATGATGGTTTTGTGCTGCTCGGTCAGGTTAGACCAGTGTTTTTGCACCGCTTCAAAGTGGGCAGCCTCTGTGCCGCCGTGGCTGAGCTTGGCGTAACTTTGCAGGGCTTCGCCTGCTATGGCGATTTCGTCCGTCAGCGCGTTTTCAAGCGTGAGTCGGTCTGTTTGAGAAAAACTACCCACAAACTGAAACTGCAGGGTTCTCATGCGACTGATGTGCGTACCCAAAGTGCCGTTGTAATAGGTGCCGGGCAACCATTCGTTGGCAATTTCGCTGGAGTTTTGGCTCAGCTGGGTGGTGCCGTACACCGCAAACAAGCTTTGACCGGCGGCCAACACCAAGACAATGGCAAAGCCGACCATCAGTTTCGTGACCAGTTTGATGTTTTTAAGGTCCATAGTCGCTTCTTTTATGCATTTGCGCAGAATGTAACGCACCAGGGTCGGGTTCTAACTTGCAATCAGCCGACAATTACCGCTATGAAAACCCTAAGACTTCGCGCGGGCAAAGAAAAGTCCATTCTCAGACGCCACCCCTGGATTTTCGATTCCGCTGTGGCCAAAGGTGGGGCGGACCCAGGTGAAACCGTGCGCGTGGAGTCGGCGGAGGGGCGTGTTTTGGCTTGGGCAGCTTTCAGCCCCACCTCCAAAATCCGCGCCCGCGCCTGGAGTTTTGAAGAGGCTGAGTGCATCGATGCGGCTTTTTTGAACCGGCGTGTCGCTGCTGCCGTTCTGGCCAGAAGCCGTTTTGACATCGCCAGCGACAGCTGCCGGCTGATCCATGGCGAGGCCGACGGCTTGCCAGGGCTGGTGGTGGACCGCTACGGCCAGACCTTGGTCGCCCAGTTTTTGTCCTGCGGGGTGGAGCGGTTTAAGCCCATATTGGTGGAGGCCTTACTTGCCCACACGGACCTCAAGGCAATTTTTGAACGTTCAGACGCCCATTCCCGTGAGCTTGAAGGCTTACCTGAAGCTACCGGCTGGTTGTCTGAAGCGCCTGAAGTGAATGGGGCACCTGAAGCGGGGCAGGGCACGCAGCTGGTGCTGCAAGAGCACCAATGGCAGTTGGGCTTAGACATTGCGCGCGGCCACAAAACCGGCTTTTACCTGGACCAGCGCGACAGCCGATGGCGTTTTGCCCAATACGCCCAGCGCCTGCAATTTAAGCGCGTGCTCAACTGCTTCTGCTACTCGGGCGGGTTTACGGTGGCAGCTTTGTCGGGCCTACGCGCCACAGCAGCCCCGCACATCACCTCTATAGATTCTTCGGCCTTGGCCTTAGAGGCCGCGCGCGCCAATGTGGCGCTCAATGGTTTTGAAGCGGATGCCCACACTTTTTTGGATGCCGACGTCAACGCCAGCTTGCGACTATTTTTAGAGCAGGGGCAAAGTTTTGACGCCATCGTGCTGGATCCGCCTAAATTTGCCCCCACGGCGGCTCATGCAGAGCGGGCTGCGCGGGCTTACAAAGACATCAACCGCTTGGCGCTCAAGCTGCTGACGCCGGGGGGCGTGTTGTTCACATTTTCGTGTTCGGGCGGCATCAGCGTGGATTTGTTTCACAAAATTGTGGCCTCTGCGGGGCTGGATGCGGGGGTGGACGGCTTTATTTTGGAGCGCTTGGGGGCCGCGCCCGACCACCCCATGACCATTGAGTTTCCTGAGGGCGAATACCTCAAGGGTCTGGTGGTGATGCGCCGCTAGCTAAACTAAGCGGCTTTTCCAAGCCCATTTTCAAAGCACAAAGGCACCCATGAGTCTGATTCCCGCCACCATCCTCACCGGTTTTTTAGGTTCCGGCAAAACCACCTTGCTCAAGCGGGTGCTGCAAGAGGCGCATGGTCAAAAAATCGCGGTGATTGAAAACGAATTTGGCGAAGAAAACATCGACAACGACA
>CAMAWQ010000071.1 GCA_945862005.1 Hylemonella gracilis
CGTGTCGCTGCGCGTTTTGTCTGACGAGATACAAATCAGACGACTACACATGTAGAACTGTACGAAAAAGGCTTGTGGACGCGGGTTCAAATCCCGCCAGCTCCACCATCACAAGCAACAAAGGCCGCTAGGAATGAACACCTAGCGGCTTTTTTCATTGGTGAAAGAGTGCTTAGTAAGCAAATGCCTCTAAGGTTCAATACAAAGGCGTACCCGCCTTATAGGCCTTTAAGAAGCTCTGGTAGTCCAGTTCCACTTGTTTGGCGTAGTCCAAAGCAAAGTTCAAGACTTCTTGTTTAAAGCCTGACTTGTTGGTGCCTGCCGTGTCGTCAATTTCTTTGTCCATGCTGTCAGGGATGAGGCTGGCTTCATAGTCTTTGTCGGCCAAGGCATGGGCCTTGGCCACCACTTTGCCTATCAGTTTGACTGCATCAGAAAAGTCAGCAGTTTTGCTCAGTTTGGTGCTGACAAAGTCTGCCTCAAAGGGTGATTTTTCACGAACCAAATAGGGCGCTCCGTTGATGGTGGTCCAGCCCACCAGCACATCGGTGTTGGTCAGAGCGGCTTTCATGCTCAGTGCGGCGCGCTGGCCGTCGTGGTTGCCATACGCCTCTGTGGGCATGTTGTTGGGCAATGCAATAGACACCACGCTGGTCGACTCTTGCTTCAGTTGCAAGATCACATCATCGGTATGGGCCGAGCTGGGCCCTTCAATCAACACGTAAATGCGGTAGCGCCCCAAACTGCCCACGCCAGAGCCAAGCTTGACCCGAATGTCTTTGACCGAATAAAAGCTGGATGCGTAGCGCTTACCGCTGGCAATGCTGGCCACATAGTTGGCCACGCCGCTTTTGATGCTGTTGTAGCCTGTGGCGTCGAGCTGTGCCAAATCGGCCGTAGTCAAAAAACTGCGTTTGGCGTTGGTGACCACGGTGTATTTGGCTAAAAAAGCGCTGCGGGTTTGGCCCTCAGAAGCTTGTAAAGTGTTTTTGACTTCCCCCTTGGTGTTGGCGGTGGTGAGTGTTTCGCTGGTTTCGTTTTGGGTGCCTTTAAAGTCGCTGATCTTGCTCAGGTAAGCGTCCACAAAGTCATTCACCAAGGTTTGCTGGTCGTTGCTGCCCATACCGTTTTCTTTGGCTGCCAGCACAATGCTCACGGCCATGCGCCTGATGTCCCATACATAGGGGCCCCAGTAGCTTTCGTCAAAGTCGGTCAGGTCAAACACCACCTTGCCATTAGCGTCTTTAAATGCGCCCACGTTTTGAAGGTGCAAGTCGCCATTGATCCACGCCTTGCTGTTGGCCGTATTGAGGAACTTGGAGTTGCCCAGCTGCTTCATGTCTTCATAGAACACATGGGCAGTGCCTCTGTAAAAGGTAAAAGGGCTCAGCGCCATCTTGTCCATTTTGGTTTTGAGCTCTTGCGGCAGCTGGGCCTTAAATGGCGTGTTGTAAGTTTTGATTTGCTGCACCACCCACGCATCACGTGCTGAAGCCGCATAAAGTGGTGCCATGGCCAAGCAACCAAGCAAAATGGCCGGCATAGTCCAAGCGCCAAACTTAACCCTAACCCTAACCCGAGCCCTAACTAAGAGAGAGGTAATGTGTTTCATAAGCCCGCACTCTAGGCATGCACCATGACTGGCTTTTGAAACATTTAATAGATTGCGATGACGGTGTGCTCCAAGCCCTAGGGGCACGGGGCTTGGCACTGGTGTTTGTCTCAATAGATCGTTTTGTGTCGGCAGCGTTAAAGTGACGTTTCAACATTTATCGAAGCTATGACCCATCAATCTGACTCCCAAGCTCTGCGCCGCTTTAAAGTTTTAGACCTGTCCCGCGTGCGTTCTGGCCCCACTTGTGTGCGGGTACTTACCGATTTTGGTGCCGATGTGCTGCGCATTGAATCCCCTCCGGGGGTGGACGCCAACGAGGGTGGCTTGGGTGGCCGAGACACCTACGACATGATCAACCTGCACCGCAACAAGCGGTCTATCACCCTCAACCTCAAGCAACCTCAGGCCAAGGAGATTTTTTTCAAGCTGCTCAAGGATGCCGATGTGGTGGTGGAAAACTTTCGGCCCGATGTCAAGTTTCGGCTGGGTGTTGACTACGAGACGCTGGCCCAAGTCAACCCGCGCATCATCTTGGCCAGCATTTCCGGCTTTGGAGAAGACGGGCCTTACCGCACCCGCCCCGGGTTTGACCAAATTGCACAAGGCATGGGAGGCTTGATGTCGGTCACCGGCCTGCCTGGTCAGGGGCCCGTGCGCGCCGGTATTGCCATTGCCGACTCGAGCACCGGTGTGTTTGCCGCCATGGGTATTTTGATTGCCCTGCTGGAGCGGGAAACCTCTGGCAAAGGGCAGTGGGTGCAGGCCAACTTGCTGCAATCCATGGTGAGCTTGTGCGATTTTCAGGCGGCTAGGTACCTGATTGACGGCGTGGTGCCCGAGCAAGCGGGCAACGATCACCCCTTTGCCACCCCCATGGGCAGGTTTGCTTCATCCGACGGGTTCTTTAATATTGGTGTGTCGGGCACCTTGCAGTTCAGGTCTTTGTGTGAGCTCATTGGGCGATTGGACTTGCGAGACGAACCCCGCTACCAAACCAACCCAGAGCGCTTGGTGGACCGCGCCCTGCTCAACGATATTTTTGCGGCCGAATTCATCAAGCACCCCACAGACTATTGGGTCAAGCTGCTCAACGATGCGGGTGTGCCTTGCGGCCCCATCTACAACATGCAACAAGTGTTTGAAGACCCACAAGTGCAGCATTTGGGCATTGCAACCCCCGTCCACCACCCCAAGCGCGGTGATGTCAGGGTTATCAGCCAGCCCATCAGGTTGTCGCGCACACCCGCATCGGTCACCCAAATCCAGCCAGAGTTGGGCGCACAGAACCATGAAGTGCTCAAAAGCCTAGGCTACAGTGACGCGCAAATAACCGAGTTTCAACAACTGAAAGTGATCTAAATGAGTGATGTTTCGAGCAATGTTTCATCTGATGCCAGCGGTCTGAGCAGCTTTAAGCGTGGGCATGTGGGGCACGTGGTGTTCAGTAACCCTGCCAAATTTAATGCCATGACCTACGACATGTGGTGCAGCTTGCCCGTGGCCATGGACGCCTTTGTGCAAGACCCCGAAGTGCGCATCATTGTGCTCAGTGGCGCGGGCGAAAAAGCATTTGTGTCGGGTGCCGATATTTCTCAGTTTGAAACCCGTCGCACCGGTGGCGACGCCGCAGACCAATACAACGCTGCCACTGAGGCGGCTTACGCCAGCGTGCTCGATTGCCCCAAGCCTACTTTGGCCAAAATCCGTGGCATTTGCATGGGTGGCGGTTTGGGCTTGGCCTTGAATTGCGATGTGCGCATTTGCGCCGACGATGCGCGCTTTCGCATGCCCGCTGCCCGCCTTGGCTTGGGCTATGGCTTTGATGGCATCAAGCGTTTTACCGAAGTGGTGGGCGTGGCCCACACCGCAGACTTGTTCTACAGCGCACGCATATTTGGCGCCCAAGATGCATTGGCCATAGGCTTGGTCAAGCAAGTTACCGCCGTAGAAGAATTGGCCGCAGTGGTGGACGCCTATGCCGACAACGTCAGCACCAACGCACCGCTCACTCTGGCTGCTGCCAAGCGCGCCTTGCTAGAGCTGCGCAAAGCCCCGCAAGACCGAGACTTGGCTTTGGTCAAGACCATGGTGCAAGCCTGTTTTGCCAGCGAAGACTACAAAGAAGGTCGCAAAGCCTTTGCTGAAAAACGCACACCCGAATTTAAGAACCACTAATTTGCCCAAGGAGGCTTGTTATGAAGCGCTGGCTGTTGCTTATGTCTTATTTGCTTACGGGCGCGGTTTGCGCGCAGGGCTACCCCATTAAGCCCATTAAATTTGTGGTCGGTTTTCCCCCGGGCGGATCGGGCGATTTTGTCGCGCGCACGGTGGGCGAAGCCGTAGCGTCTGAGCTGGGGCAAACTGTTGTGGTGGACAACCGACCCGGTGCAGCGGGCAATTTGGCAGCCGAGCAAGTGCTCAAGGCCCCTGCGGACGGCTACACCCTGTTTATAAGTGGCAACCCATACATGAACAAGGCGCTTTACAAAAAGCTGCCCTATGACATTGAAAAAGACCTTCAGCCCATCACGCTTTTGGGTAGCGGCCCCATGGTCATTGCAGTCAACAGCCAGTTGCCGGTTCAGAGCATTAAAGAGCTGATTGCGTACTCTAAAAAGAATCCGGGCAAGTTGAACTTTGGCTCCAGCGGCAATGGCTCTACGCCACACTTAGCCGGTATTTTGTTCAATACGGTAGCTGAAACGGACATGGTGCACGTTCCCTTTAAGGGCGGCGCCCCTGCTGTGCAGTCTTTGATTGCAGGCGATATTCAGGTGATTTTTGGTACCGCGCCCGTCATCCTGCCTCAGGCGCGTGCAGGTCGCATTCGGGCCTTGGCAATTTCCAGTCCCGAAAACTCTGCGGCGATTCCAGGTGTGATGAATATGCGGGATGCGGGGCTGGGTGACTACAAAATCAGCTCATCTTTTGGGCTTTATGCGCCCACTGGCACACCGCCCGAGGTCATTCAGAAATTGTTTGATGCGACCGTTAAGGTGCTCAAGAGGGCAGACGTACGAGACAAGCTGGCCACTCAAGGCATGGATCCCCTGCCGAACGGCTCACCGGCAGAATTTCGCGCCAACAACCTGCGCGATGCGCCTATGTGGAACAAGTTGATTGCAGACTCTGGCGCCAAGGTTGACTGATATCGACTGATGTTGACCGATCTTCCTGACCCGCTGCGTTTAATTTTCGGGGTGAGTGGGTAAAGCGATGCCCTCGTGGAAGGCAATCCGCTCTAAAGCAGTCTCAAACCACGCGCGGGCTTGCCCAGAAATGTGCAACAAATAACGGTGCAACTCGGCATCCGCAGGGTCTTGTGTGGCAAGTTGCTGGAAAGACTGGCTGTACTGCTCAAAAGCGGCCAGTTGGCTCGTAAGTTCCGCCACATGTTTGGGGCATTCACACAGCACATTGGTGGAGATTTGCGCGACTGAGGTCAGCGTGGCGTCGCTGTACCGACGCGGCGGAGCCAAAGCATTGGGGGGCTGAACTAGACCGTTTTGGTCTTGGCTTGGAACTTGTGCCATCTGAGGCCCAAATTGCGGTGTGAATTGCTCTGCCAGCTTCTGCGCCAATTCAGCTGGGCTGATGGGCTCACGACACAACTTAACGCCCGCTTGGGTCAATGCTTGTTGGTCTGCGGTGCGTGCGTATTGGTAAGTCAACCAAATGGGCGTGCTGGTAGTGGTTGCCCATGCCAGCAGAACCTGTGTGTGCTCTGGATGTAAGTTTTGCAGCCGCACACACACCCCATCCACAAGCTCCGCTTGGGGTGTTGCAAGGGGCCATGCAGAGGGCCCTGCTCCAAAGGCATGAACCTGCCAAGCCAAGTGCAATCCAGCATGGGGTAGAACTTGTGTCCACTTTTGTGCAAAGGCCTTGCCACGCAGCTGGTTGGCCAAGGCATCGCCAACCACCCCAAGGCGAATCGTTGCGCTTGGGCTGACTGTTGAGGGCATGTTTTCGCCTGTTACCCCACCAGTTATCCAAACATTGGCCTGTTGCACCAGCGCTTGAAGCTGCGGGTGGTCTAGTCGTGCCACGTGGCTGATGCTGTGCCCCATTTGGTTTAAGCGTTTGAGTAAGCCAGCGCGCTCCAAATCCGATGGGGTGTACAGGCGGTGTTGCCCCTTGGATTTTTCAGGGTTGAAGGCTTGGTATCGCTGCTCCCAAACCCTGAGGGTGGACACAGGCACGCCCGAAAGTTTGGACACGGCACCAATGCGATAGCCCGTAGGGTGTTCAGAAGGGGGCGTGGGGATCTTGTGCGTTGTGGAGTTCATGTGCTGGATGACCGCGAAGGCTTTTTGAGTAGATTTTGAATAGATAATAAATCAAAATTAGTAAATTTATCTAGTTTTATTGAAATTAGTTAGGTGTTGAAAAGGTATTTGTTGCATAATCTACTCATAATTTAGATAGATTAACTGTTCACTACGTTTTTCTAAAGGATGTTTCTATGTTGACTCGTATCTCTCGCCATGCTTTGAATGTGGTCACACTGGTGGCTGCCCAAGCCAGCACCACGTCCCTCACCACCAAGCGGATGTCGGATGAGCTGGGTTTGTCGGTCTCTTACTTAGAGGGCATCCTTAAAGAGCTCAAGCGTGCAGGCGTGTTATGTGCCTTTAAGGGGCCAGGCGGGGGCTACCAGCTCAACCAAGACCCAAGGTTTTTGAATGTTTGGGAAGTGCTATCAGTGTTTATCAAAACCCCGGCTTCCGGTCAGCTGTCCTGCACACCAGAGGACGCGGGGGTTGCCGAACTTGAGGCAGTGTTTTTGGAGCGGTCTGTCGAGTTTTTAAAAAGCAAAAAAATTGCCGAATTTGCAGGTCAATTTGCATCTGGTGGTCAGGGCGCTTCATTCAAATCTGCAGGTCGTTTTAAGTTCAAACCCTTGCCCCCTCCGCTCAAGCCTGAAAGCCCCAACTCGGTGTTTCAACTGCATTCCTTTCCAGCATCTTTGTTTGCAATGAATGCGTAAAAGCGTTTAAAACGGCACTCATAAAAAAGCCTTCGAAAACTTCGCAGGCTTTTTTTGTTTCAGCCCAGCCTCTAATCAACTGGGGAGTTAGAAGAGCGAATCAGCCCTTTTTGGCCCATGCATTGCACCACCCAGCTGTGGCCACTTGCTTGCCTGCAAACAGAGGGCAACCGCCGGCCTTGTCACTGGCTTTACCTTGGAACAGGGCGCAGTTGCCGCAAATTTGGCCAGCTGCGTATTTGGGGTTCTTAGCTTTGTCCACCTTGGTGGCATCTGCCTTGTAAGCCAAGCCAGAAGCAGCGGGATCGGTTTCAGACACCATAGCCTGGGCTTGAGCAGCTGAGGCCAGAGCCAAAGCGCCAGAGCCAGCAACAGCTTGCAGCATGAACACGCGGCGGTTGGTGATCTTGGAAGTGATGGAAGAGGTCATAGACATGTCCTTAATTGTGAAGTTATGAGCCGGCTCAAGCCATACGCCCGAGCAGATGCACATTATGCAAAAGCTTCAATACTTGAGTGCTCTAGTCTTGAATACCCGCCATACGGGCCAGCACTTCGCTCACCGAAGCGGTGTCGCTTTGGGCCAGGCCTTGGGCCATCGCGGCGCTGTAAATGGGGGCACAAGCGCTGAACAAGGGCGTCGGGCAATCCACTGACTTGGCCATGTCGCCAATGACTTGCATGTCTTTTTGCCAAACTTCCACCTTCATGGTGGCTGGGGTATAGCTTCGTTCGATCATGAAAGGCACGCGCAAGCGCATCACGCCGTTGCCAATGACGGGGCTGTTACCAAAAAGCTCCAGAACGTCTTTGGGGTCCAGGCCCATTTTGCGAGCCAAGTTCACCGACTCTGCACAGGCCACGTTGTAAATGGCCACCAAGTGGTTAGCCGCAAATTTCATCTTACTGCCATTGCCATAAGCGCCCACGTAGGGCACGTTGTCGGTGAAGACCCGCAACACAGGCTCCACCCGTTTGTAAGCAGCCTTGCTGCCGCTGACAAACATGGTCAAGGCACGGTCTTTCATGCGAACCGCAGTACCGCTGATGGGGCAATCCATCACATCCAGTCCTGCGCGCTTTATGGCCGCCGCAAAGGCTTGTTTGTCTTCAATAGGCAGCGTGCTGGTTTCCACCACCAAAGCGCGCTGACCCGCTGGACGTTTAGGGGCTTTGCAGAGTTGTTCGGCCACCTGGGCCAGGGCGGCAGAAGTGGCCACGGAAACCAACACCACATCGGAGGCTTCCAGCACGCGGGTGCTGTTGGCTAAGGCTTTGCCACCCGCTGCTGTGAGGCGCTGCTTGGCGCCGCTGACCACGTCAAACCCAGTTACGGTGTAACCAGCTTTCAGCAAGGCCTCTGCCATAGCGCCACCCATGATGCCCAAGCCAATAACGCCAATACGTTCCTTTTTACTGAGACCCATGATTGGTTGGTTTGTCATCATGTCAGTCAGCTTTGATGTTGGCTGACTTCACTACAGCCCCCCATTTGTCCATCTCGTCTTTGATGTACTGGGCAAAGTGTTCAGGTGTGTCACCGACGGTAATGGCACCTTGGCGGAGCAAGTCTTCTTCCACATCCTTTTGTCTGAGGATGCTCACAATTTCGCGGTTGAGCTTTTGCACGATGTCTTTGGGTGTACCCAATGGCGCCACGATACCAATCCACGAATAGGCTTCATAGCCCGGCACACCGCTTTCAGACAGGGTGGGAATATTGGGCAGCGAGCTCAAGCGTTTGGCGCTGCCAATGGCAATGGCATTAAGCCTGCCTTGCTGCACAAAGTTGAGTACCGATGGAATGCTGCTGTAGAGCAACTGCACTTGGCCAGTCAGCAAATCGGCTGTTGCTGGGCCTTGCCCTTTGTAGGGCACGTGGGTTGTGTTGACCTTAGCTAGGCTGTTGAACAACTCGCCTGCCAAGTGCCCTGAGTTGCCATTGCCGGGAGACGCGTAATTGATTTTTCCGGGTTGGCTGCGCACCAGGGCCAAGAGCTCGGGAATGGTTTTTGCTGGTACTGAGGGGTGCGCCACCAAAAGCAGCGGGTAGTTCACCATATTGGTGATGGGTTCAAAGTCTTTCAGCGGGTTGAAGGGCATCTTGTCGTAAAGATGCGGGTTCACCGCCATGGGACCGTGGGCGGCAATGCCCAGCGTGTAGCCGTCTGGGGCGGCTTGGACCACAGTGGTTAAACCC
>CAMAWQ010000072.1 GCA_945862005.1 Hylemonella gracilis
CCTGCCGCAGACGAGAAGAAAAATATTCTGGATTTGTTTAAAAACTAAATTTGAGGGTGTAAGCACCCTCTGACTCCGTAAGTCAACTTAGCCACAAAGGTATAGAGCGGTATTCCCAACCTAATATTGAAGGGAAAGGTCACCCCCAAGGACATGCCCATATACAAAGCCGGGTTGACCTCGGGCATAGCGTGACGCAACACGGCGGGCACCGCAATGTAGGAGGCACTGGCGGCCAACACCATCAGCAACACCGTGTCGCCCAAAGGTAAGCCCAGGCATTTGCACAGTCCCAACGCCAAGGCCGCATGCACCAGGGGTGCACCCAGCGCGTACCACCAAGTGATAGAGGGCTTGTCTTTAAAGCCACCAAAGTTTTTGGCGGCCATCAGGCCCATATCGAGTAAGAAAAAGGCCAACATGCCTTTGAAAAGATCTATAGAAAATGGCGCCATGATTTGCTCGCCCGAGGCACCACTGAGCAAACCCACCACCATGCTGCCCAGCAATAAAAATTGCCCGCCATCGGTAAACGACTCATGGAGAACCTTGGACATGCCCACAGGTTGGGCGCTAGGGGCCGATGCCGCTCTGGCCTTATTGGCCAGCAGCACCGCCAAAATAATGGCGGGTGACTCCATGAGCGCCATAGCTGCCGCCATATAGCCCCCGTAGGCAATTCCGGATTGGTCGAGAGCTTGGGTTGCCGTAATGAAAGTTACCGCGCTCACCGAACCATAGGTGGCCGCCACTGCCGCAGAATCCAAAGGACTCAAGCGGGTTCTTAAAAATAGGTAGCCCATTAACGGAATGAGCGTGGCCAAAAACACGGCCAAGCCAAGGGCCAAGCCAATTTCAAGGGTGAAGCCGGACTTTTGTAACGCAAATCCGCCCTTAAGCCCCAAGGCCATCAATAGATAAAGCGATAAAAACCGGGCAATGGGATACGGCACCTCTAAATTGGATTTGACGGCCCCTGCTAAAGCACCAATCAGAAAAAACAGGATCGCCGGATCCAAAAAGTTTTGCATGCTCAGCTGGCGTTCAGTTCAAACCGCAGCGCTTGCCCAGACTGGTCTGAAGCCTGCGCATTGAGTACTGCAAAAAACTCGCCCTGCCCTTTGGTGTCGAGCCACTGGTCCTGATCCCACTTGAAGTGGTAGCCGCCCGATTTGGCGGCCAGCCAAATTTCGTGCAGGGGTTTTTGCAGGTTCACTACGATTTGGCTTCGGTTGGCAAACACCAAGGTGATCATGCCGCCCACGCGCTGGTTGTCGATGTCGGCATCGGTTTGGTCGTTGATGCGGTCGCAACTGGCTTCAATCGCGCCCAGTGCAGCTTCGGCGCGGTCTAGGAATTCGGTGTCGGTCATTACAATTCCTTGATGTTTAAAACGTGCGCGATTTTAGTGGGGTCCCTCTTAGGCTCTTGCCTCTTAGGGGCTTGTGGCCAACGCGGTCCGCTCTTTATTCCCAAAGACCCCGCAGCAGCCCAACGCGCCACCTTACCCGACATTTTGTTGCGCCGAACACCCCAAGCTGACGCGCCATCAACCACAAAACCGCCAGCAAAGTCACCAGAGCCCGCATCTGGGCCAACTTCTGCGCCAACATCTTCGCCGACATCTCCGCCAACTTCAGCGCCGTCCACCCCCACCTCGCCATGAACGCCCAAGTACGCCCCGGTTCTTCAGCCTCCAGTTCCTCACTCTCCGGTTCTCCCGACCTGGCTTACCGCAACGGGCAGCTTTATTTGGAAGAGGTTTGCCTGAACGATTTGGCCCAAACTTACGGCACGCCCCTGTTTGTGTACTCCAAAGCCCACATGCTGCATGCCTTGGCGGCCTACCAACGTGGATTTGCGGGCCGCAATGCCCAGATTTGCTACGCCATGAAAGCCAACTCCAGCTTGGGCGTTTTGCAGGTGTTTGCACAAGCGGGCTGTGGGTTTGACATTGTGTCGGGTGGCGAACTGCAGCGTGTGCTGGCCGCAGGCGGAGACCCCGCCAAAGTGATTTTTTCAGGCGTAGGCAAAACACCTGCCGAAATGCGGCAGGCCTTGGTTGCGGGCATAGGCTGCTTCAATGTAGAGAGCGTGGCCGAGTTGGAGGTGCTCAACACCGTGGCCTTGGACATGGGCACGCAAGCGCATATCAGCCTGCGTGTGAACCCCAATGTGGACGCCATGACGCACCCCTACATTTCCACTGGCCTTAAAGACAACAAGTTTGGCATTGCCCACGAAGACACCTTGGCCACCTACCAACATGCGGCGCAATTGCCCGGCCTGAAGGTACAGGGCATTGACTGCCACATTGGTTCACAAATCACGCACATGGGGCCATATTTAGACGCGATGGACCGAGTTCTGGACTTGGTTCAAGCCATTGAAACTGTGGGCATCACTTTGAACCACATCGACTTTGGTGGCGGTTTGGGCATTGCCTACAACGGAGAAACCCCTCCCCAAGCGGATGCGCTTTGGGCGCAACTTCTGGCCAAGCTGGACGCGCGTGGTTTTGGGCACAAACAGCTCATGATTGAGCCGGGCCGATCGCTGGTGGGCAATGCAGGTGTGTGCTTAACCGAAGTGCTCTACCTCAAGCCCGGCGAGCATAAAAACTTTTGCGTGGTGGACGCCGCTATGAACGACCTGCCTCGTCCTGCGATGTATGAAGCCTTCCACCAAGTGGTGCCCTTGAATGAAACTGCAAAAAATTCAGATGGCCTTGCCAAACCTATGGTGTGGGATGTGGTGGGCCCCATTTGTGAAAGCGGCGATTGGTTAGGCCGCGAGCGAACTTTAGAAGTTCAAGCAGGGGACCGCTTGGCCGTGCTGTCCGCCGGGGCCTACTGCATGAGCATGGCAAGCAACTACAACACCCGTGGCCGTGCCGCTGAGGTGCTGGTAGATGGCCATCAGGCCCATGTAATCCGTCGGCGCGAAACGGCTCAGGATCAAATGGCTTTGGAACGCTTAGCGTAGTGACTGGCCACCCGCCAACCCAACAACAGGGCAAGGATCGCGCCGTAAACGGCCACATCCGCAAAATTGTTTTTAGCAGCGCGCATCCAGAAAAAATGCAGCATGGCCAGCAAGGCCACGGCATAAACGCAGCGGTGTAGCCACTGCCAGCGGGCGGCACCTAAAGCGCGCACCGCGCGGTTGAACGAGGTGGCTGCCAGAGGCACCAGCAGCACCCAAGCCAAAAAACCCACCAAGATGAACGGACGCTTGGCAATATCTTTGGCAATCTCGGTCACATCCAGTCCCATGTCAAAACTAGCGTAACAGAACAAATGCATCACCGCATAAAAAAACATGATCAAGCCCAAACGGCGACGCAAGCGGACCAAGAATGTCCAACCGAAAGCCTGTCGCAAGGGGGTAACGGCCAGCGTGATACACAGCATGCGCAAGGCCATGTCGCCGGTTTGTCGCACCAAAGCTTCGGCAGGATTGGCGCCCAATTGGTCAGTTACCGCGGCAAATACCAGCCAGATTGCAGGCAGCAGCCACAAAACCGTTACGGCGGGCGGAACCCAGTGACTCAGTACCACCTCTTTAAGTCCATGCCGGCGTACAACTGACCCACTTGGGGTTCGTAGCCGTTGAACATCAGCGTTTTGCGCTTTTTGGTAAATAAACCGTCTTCGCCAATCCGCCGCTCAACACCTTGGCTCCAGCGCGGGTGGTCCACCTGCGGGTTGACATTGGAATAAAACCCATACTCTTGCGGCGCCGCTTTGACCCAAGCCGTTTTAGGTTCTTGGTCGGTGAAGCGGATTTTCACCAAACTTTTAATACTCTTGAATCCGTATTTCCAAGGCACTACCAAACGAACCGGCGCGCCGTTTTGCTTGGGAAGTACCTCGCCATACATACCAAAGTTCAAGAGCGTCAGCGGATGCATGGCTTCATCCATCCGCAAGCCTTCAACATAGGGCCAATCCAGCACGGCGCTGCCCACAAAGGGCATGGTTTTGGGGTCAGCTAAGGTCACAAATTCCACGAACTTGGCCCCGCCTAAGGGCTGTACCTTGCGGATGAGTTCGGACAAGGAATAGCCCACCCATGGAATCACCATGGACCAGCCCTCCACACAACGCATGCGGTAAACACGCTCTTCTTGGGCGCTGAGTTTGAGAAGGTCTTCCAGGCTGTAGACGGCGGGTTTTTTAACCAAGCCTTCCACACTGATCGACCAAGGCTGGGTTTTCAGGGTGTGAGCGTTGCGAGCCGGGTCAGATTTGTCGGTGCCAAACTCGAAAAAATTGTTGTAGGTGCTGGCGTCTTTGTATTCAGTCACCTTGTCCATGGTGACCGCGCCGCTCACGCTGGATTTCACAGAGGTCAATGCCGGCAATTTGCCCGGGCGCTCCCAAGTTCCTGCAGCGCCTGTGGCACCCGAAGTACCTGCTGGAGTTTGGCCAAAAGCGTCGCGCGCGGCCCAAGACGACAATGCCGCGCCTGCCAGGCCAGAGGCCATGAGGCGCATCACATCGCGGCGTTGCTGGTACACATGAAGAGGCGTGATCTCGCTAGAGATCGGATGATCAAAACCTTGGCGCTGGGTTTTAATCAACATATGAGGTCAGTGAGGCAAGGGGGTAGGTTTAGCGCAAACCCGCTATGTAGTCGGCCACCGCCTTGATTTCACGGTCATTCAGCTTGGCGGCCACTTGGTTCATCTGCAGGCTGTTAAGGCGAACGCCGTCACGGAAATATGTAAGTTGTGCGGCGGTGTAGTCGGCGTGCTGGCCGCTCATGCGGGGGTATTGGGAGGGAATGCCCGCTCCGTTGGGGCTATGACAACCCGCACACGCGGCAATTTGGCGCTCGGCAATGCCGCCGCGGTAGATACGCTCACCCACGGCCACCATGTCTTTGTCTTTGGCAAAACCGGGCTTGGCCGATTTAGAGGCCAACCAGTAGGCGATATTTTTCATGTCGTCATCGCTAAGCAGAGAGGCAAACCCCTTCATGACCGCATTGTTGCGCTTACCGGACTTGTATTCCTGCAACTGCTTGACCAGATATTCGGGGTGCTGCTGAGCCAATTTGGGGTTGGCCGGGATGTTGGAGTTGCCATCTGCACCGTGGCAAGCCGCGCAAACGGCGGCAAACTTGGCTTCGCCCAGTGCCAAATCTGGTTTGGCGGACTTAGGGGCTTCGCTCGCAGCTTGAGCAGTTGATAGAGCTGCCAAAGCGGCAACCAATAAGAACGAGGCAAACAACTTCATGGTTTTTGAGGCGGGTTGTTCAGAATTTTGCGATTCTACAATGCACCCTTAAAACCAACCCAAGGACGGCATGCCCCACCCCACCTCCCCTAAGGGTTCTCCAACTCCAGCACCTGGCCCCAAGGCCCCTAAATCAGAAGCAGTGAAACGGCCCACTGCCAAGCGCTTGTCGACACCCAACCCCATAGCCTTGGAAGCATTGGGCTGGCTGCACACTGCTCGTTTTTTAACCACATCCCCCGACCTCAAGCACTTGCCCCACATTGAATTGCCCGAAATTGCCTTTGTGGGGAGGTCCAATGCAGGAAAATCTACTTGCATCAATACGCTTACCCAACAGCGTCAACTGGCTTTTGCGTCTAAAAAACCCGGCCGCACCCAACACATCAATTTGTTTTCGCTGGGCCGCCAAGGGCAAACCGATGCTGTGCTGGCCGACTTGCCGGGCTACGGCTACGCTGCCGTGCCAAAGCAAGACAAAATTCGTTGGCAGCAAGTCATGGCCAATTACCTGGTGACGCGAGACAACCTTAAAGCCATTGTGCTGCTGACCGATCCGCGATTGGGCCTCACCGAGCTGGACCAAGTTTTGCTGGAGGTGGTGCGCCCCAGGGTAGAGGCCGGTCTGAAGTTTTTGGTGGTGCTGACCAAAGCCGACAAACTCACCCGCGTGGAAGCGCAGAAAGCCCTGTCCATCATGAAGCTTCAAGCCGGCGGCGGCGAGGTGCGTCTGTTTTCGGCCACCAAACGCATCGGCATTGAAGAGGTGGCTATGGTGCTTTGGGATTGGGCACACCCTATCCAGGAGGTTACTTCCGATACACCGCAGGTACCCCCGGAGGCAGATCTTTAAACCTTCGGTGCACCCAGTAATACTGGCTGGGCATGGTGCGGATGTAGGCCTCCAGCCGCTGGTTCATCAAAGCCGTATCGGACTCTAAGTTTTGGGTCGGAAAGTCGGTCCAAGCGGGCAGCAGCTCAATGGTGTAGCCCTTGGGCGTGAGTTTTGAAAGCACGGGCACCACTTTGGCACGACCCAACTTGGCAAAGCGTGACAACGAAGGCACCGTAGCGGCCACATGGCCAAAGAACGGCACAAACAGCGACTCGGCAGGTTCGTAGTTCAGGTCAGGCAGCAAATACAAAGGTTCGCCCGCTCGCAACTGGGCCACCAAGGTTTGGGCGCCCTCGCCGCGCGGAATCAATTGCCCCTGACCAAAACGCTGCCGCCCAGCCATGATCCAGCGGTCCACCACCGGATTGACCTGCGGAAAATAAATGGTGTTCATACTTCTAGGCACCTGCTGGGTCAATGCGGTCCAAGCAGCATCCAAGCCCATAAAGTGAGGCGCAAAAATGACCACGGGCGTTTGCTCTATGGGCTGTGTCAACTCATTCACCGCACCCGTCAAAAGCAACCTTTGGCGCACCACCTCGGCTGGCGCATGCCAGAGCCAACTGCGGTCCAACCAAGCTTGGGCAAAGTGAATGAAGGTCAGCCAAGCCAAGTCGCGCCTCTGGGCGGGGCTCAAGTCCGGAAAACACACGGCCAAATTGGCCATCACCACACGCCGCCTGGAGCGCACCGCCACAAACAACACTGCCCCCAGCACCCAGCCTAAAGCGCGCAGCAACCTCAGGGGCACATGCGCCAAGCTTTTCATCAGCGCCACACCTAAGGTGCTTACGGCTTGATTCATGTGGGGGCCTGCTGCTCTGAGCGCGGGGTTTTGTAGCGCGCATAACCCCACAAATACTGCTCGGAGCAGGTGCGGATCAGCGCTTCCATGGCAGCATTCAAGGGCTGGGAATCCCAATCTGGCAGGGGCAGCACATGCACCCTAAAGCCCCGACCCTGCGGTAAGCGCTCGCCCCAAGCCGATAGCACCGTAGCACCGCTGTGTTGAGCCAATCGCATCGGCAGGGTCATGGTGTAGGCCATGCGCCCAAAAAAGGGTTGCCAATCGCCCTGCCCTAAGGGCGGCACCTGATCGGGCAGCAACCCAACGGACTGCCCAGCTTGAAGCGCTTTGAGCATGCCTTTAACACCACTTAAGTTAGTGGGCACGGTAAGAAGCCCAGGGCGCTGGCGCGAGCTGGCCACCAGTTTTTGCAGCCAAGGCTTGCGCGCTGGGCGAAACAGCACCGTCATGGGCTGGCCCGCGCCAAAACGCTGCGCATAGGCCTGCGCGGTAACTTCAAAACTGCCCAAATGCGGCGTTAAAAAAATAATGCCTTTGCCCCGCTGCAAAGCCGCCTCTATGTGCGCCTCGCCTTCCCACTCGATATGCACCGGCGACCCCATCCACAGCCGAGGCAGCTCGGCTACCATGCGCCCCGCGTGGCCCACCGCGCTGCGCCACTGCGCGGGCGTGCAGCCAGCCAGCAAAGCATGATCTAAAAGCCTGCGCCGATAGCTGGGCGATACTGCAAACACGCCCCAACCCAACACCGCACCTAAGGCGTGTAGGACTCTCAAGTGCAGCCGGGCCAGCAGGCGAAAAAGTGGGAACATGAGGCCGTTTAGGTTGAGGAAGTAGGGAAAGAAGATCAAAAAAAGGGTGAAAAAAGCGTCCATACAGGCTTCTAAAGCCAAGTTGGGACTCGTATAAACTCATCTTGTCGTCGAGTTACCGAACTACTTGCAGGACGACACCCGCAAAGGCTGGCCACAAACCAAGTCATTGTGCCGTTTTCTTCTGCTAAAGCGTTCGCCGCGGCTCCCGGCTAAGGCAACGCGCCTTTAACCAACCTGGAGTTTTTTATGGCGAACGATTGACACATTGATATTATAAAAAGAGCAGCAACTGTTGTTGACTATCTTTATATAGGCACTCCACTAAGTAATAAGAAAAAAACTATTTTTTCAAATTCTGAAAGAGTTTCTTTAATAAA
>CAMAWQ010000073.1 GCA_945862005.1 Hylemonella gracilis
ATCGCTTGAGTTTTGTAGGGGTATAGCTCAATTGGCAGAGCGTCGGTCTCCAAAACCGAAGGTTGTAGGTTCGATTCCTACTGCCCCTGCCACCTGAGTGTTGCCGGTGGTGAAATGGTTCTTTAGATAAGCCCGCCACTTTGGCGGGCTTCACTGTCTTGTAGGTATGTGAGAAATATATGGCGGCATCACAGATTGAAACAGTAGGTTCTGGCTTAGAGAAGGCCAAGCTTGCGGCCTCTGCCATGCTGGTGTTGGCTGGTTTGGCGGGCTTTTACTATGCAAGCGCCCAAGGTGTTTGGGTGCAGTGGGCCTTGCTCACTGTGGGTCTCGTGCTGGGGGTTGGGGTGTTTTTAATCTCCGAATCCGGTAAGCAATTGATCGGTTTTGGTCGTGAATCCTGGCGCGAGCTGGCTAAAGTGGTGTGGCCGGCCCGTAAAGAGGCCATGATGATGACGGCTTATGTGTTTGGCTTTGTAGTGATCATGGCCTTGTTTCTTTGGCTGACCGATAAAACCCTTGAATGGGTGTTTTACGACCTGATACTGGGGTGGAAAAAATGATGAGTGAGGCCACAGGCTCCGCAGAAATTGCTTCTGAAAATACTGCTCCCGCGGAGTCGGGTTTTGCTAAGCCCGCCCATCCCGACTTGCGTTGGTATGTGGTGCACGCCTATTCGGGTATGGAAAAGGCCGTTGAACGCAACTTGCTAGAGCGTATGGCCCGATCAGGAATGCCTGAGAAGTTTGGACGGATTTTGGTGCCGATGGAAGAGGTTGTGGAAATCAAAAACGGTCAAAAGAAGTCCGCAGAACGCAAATTTTTTCCTGGCTATGTGCTGGTAGAGATGATCATGGATGACGACACCTGGCACTTGGTTAAACACACCAGCAAAGTGACTGGTTTTGTGGGCGGTACTAAAAACCGTCCTGCTCCCATCTCTGAGGCCGAAGTGTTGAAAATTGTGAACCAGATGCAAGAGGGTTCAGACAAACCGCGCCATAAAGTGGAATTTGTGGTGGGCGAGTATGTTCGCGTTAAAGATGGTCCATTCACCGACTTCAATGGATCGGTGGAGGAAGTGAATTACGAGAAAAACAAAATGCGCGTGGCAGTTACTATTTTTGGCCGATCCACACCGGTGGAATTGGAGTTTTCTCAGGTCGAAAAAACCTGAGAGCCGATAGATTGAGCAATTGCTTAAATGGTTTTAAATTCGCGTTTTGCGACTCGATGCGAAATTGGTAAGTGAGTCGTTAACCCTGGGGAGCTCTGAAGATCAGAGCGTTTGCACCCGCTAGGAGAAAACTATGGCGAAAAAAATCGTCGGATTTATCAAGCTGCAAGTGCCAGCAGGTAAAGCCAATCCATCCCCGCCTATTGGTCCAGCTTTGGGTCAGCGCGGCTTGAACATTATGGAGTTCTGCAAGGCATTTAACGCCCAGACTCAGGGTGTAGAGCCGGGCTTGCCTTTGCCTGTGGTGATTACAGCTTTTGCAGACAAGAGCTTTACCTTCATCATCAAAACACCTCCAGCAACCACGCTGATCAAAAAAGCGATCAAGTTGGACAAGGGCTCTGCAAGGCCTCACGCTGACAAGGTAGGCAAGATCACTCGTGCTCAACTCGAGGAAATTGCCAAAACCAAAATGAAGGACATGACCGCTGCCGACTTGGACGCAGCTGTTAGGACCATTGCGGGTTCAGCGCGCTCCATGGGCGTGAATGTGGAGGGCGTGTAAATGTCTCAATTAACTAAAAAACAAAAGGCCTTAGAAGGCAAAGTTGACAGCAACAAGCTCTACGCTTTGTCTGAGGCGATTCAAATCGTCAAAGAGTGCGCTACAGCAAAGTTTGACGAGTCTATTGATGTGGCGGTTCAGTTGGGTATTGACGCAAAAAAGTCAGACCAAGTGGTTCGTGGCGCTGTGGTGTTGCCCAACGGAACGGGTAAAACCAAGCGCGTAGCTGTGTTTGCGCAGGGCGCCAAAGCTGAAGAGGCCAAGGCAGCGGGTGCCGACGTCGTAGGTATGGATGATTTGGCTGCCCAAGTTAAAGCTGGCGATATGCCTTTTGATGTGGTGATTGCAGCCCCAGACGCCATGCGCGTGGTGGGTACTTTGGGTCAAATTTTGGGCCCGCGCGGCCTGATGCCCAACCCTAAAGTGGGCACGGTTACCGCTGATGTGGCCACGGCAGTCAAAAACGCTAAAGCTGGACAAGTGCAGTTTCGCGTGGACAAGGCCGGTATCGTGCACAGCACGATTGGCCGCCGTTCTTTTGACAACGACAAATTGCAAGGCAACCTGGCTGCTTTGGTAGACGCTTTAAACAAAGCCAAGCCGGCCACCAGCAAAGGTGTGTATTTAAGAAAAATCGCAGTCTCGAGCACGATGGGTGTGGGTGTCCGTGTGGACACACAAACTATCACTGCTTGATTGCAAAAAACTCAAGCGACCTATTTATTTAGGCGCTTGATGTGGTGGGCTGCCGAGGCTTCTAGCCAAAGCAGGCCATCCAAGACCGTTGGTGTTTGGGCTCACCGCCCAAACTTAATTGGAGTTCTAAGCGCAAGCTCAAGACTCTTGCCA
Organism: Hylemonella gracilis; assembly: GCA_945862005.1. Taxonomy (GTDB): domain Bacteria; phylum Pseudomonadota; class Gammaproteobacteria; order Burkholderiales; family Burkholderiaceae_C; genus Hylemonella; species Hylemonella gracilis_D. The sequence goes on from CAMAWQ010000073.1 coordinate 2,592, forward strand.
ACGCAGATGGCGATCCCGCTGCAGATGGATTTTCCTGAACAGTTGGTCGCTGCAGTAAGGCGTGCCTAGGGCGTAGCCCGAAGTACTTTTTAAAAGGAGTAGACCTTGAGTCTGAATCGCAGTGAGAAAGAAGCGGTCATTGGTGAAGTGACCGAACTCGCCGCAAAAGCTCAAACGCTCGTGATGGCGGAATACCGCGGAATCACGGTTGCTGACATGACCCGCTTGCGCTCCAATGCGCGCAGCCAAGGCGTGAACCTGAGTGTGTTGAAAAACACCTTGGCCCGCCGTGCTGTGTCTGGTAGCTCATTTGAGGTGGTGTCCGACCAGATGACCGGCCCGCTGATCTATGGCTTTTCAGTTGACGCTGTGGCTGCCGCGAAAGTGGTGTCCGATTTCGCCAAATCCAACGACAAGTTGGTGATTCGTGGAGGAGTGTTTGCTGGCAAGGCTTTGGATGTGAACGGCGTGAAGCAGTTGGCCAATATTCCTTCCAAGGAAGTGTTGCTGGCTCAGCTTTGTGGCTTGCTGAAATCGCCAATTTCCCGCACCGCCGTGGTGTTGGGCGCATTGGCTGCAAAAAAAGGCGAAGTGGCGGCTTGATGCCGACAGCTTCTTACCCATCAGGAAATTAAAGGAAATTCAATATGGCATTCGATAAAGATTCATTTTTGACCGCTCTGGACAGCATGACGGTTATGGAACTCAACGACTTGGTGAAAGCCATCGAAGAGAAATTTGGCGTGAGCGCTGCTGCAATGGCTGCACCTGCTGCCGGCGGCGGCGGCGGCGCTGCACCTGCTGCTGAAGAGAAAACCGATTTCAACGTGATGTTGCTTGAAGCTGGCGCTAACAAAGTGTCCGTCATTAAAGCCGTGCGTGAAATCACCGGTTTGGGCCTCAAAGAAGCCAAAGATGTAGTGGATGGTGCGCCTAAGGCTGTTAAAGAAGGTGTGCCAAAAGCAGACGCTGAAGCCGCGAAGAAAAAGCTCGAAGAAGCTGGTGCCAAGGTCGAACTCAAGTAAACCTATTGCTAAGTGGGCTGGTGTCCTTTCGGGGACTCCAGCCTTTGGTGCTTCAAGAGCGCACCAAAAAACAGCCCCCAAAAAGCTGTTTTTTAGTGTCTTCTGCCCCCGACTGCAGACGATGCCTTGGAACGGGCCGCGCACCGCGCGTGGTTGTCAGCCAATGATTGGTAGTGGCCAATCGCCAAGCCTGAAGCAGTCCATCTGCTTGGAGTGAAGTCGATCAGGACCCCAGGATTCCTTAAGTCATTGCCCGGAGAACTCATGGCCTATACGTACACAGAGCGCAAGCGCATTCGTAAAAGTTTCGGAAGCCGCGATAGCGTCCTAGAAATCCCCTATTTGTTGCAGATGCAAAAAGACGCTTACACCGCGTTTTTGCAAGCAGATATTGCCAAAAACAAACGAACTCAAGAAGGCTTACAGGCCGCATTTGAGGCGGCATTTCCCATCGTTTCGCACAACGGCTATGTCGAGATGAAGTTTCTCGAGTACAACTTGGCCAAACCTGGCTTTGATGTGCGCGAATGCCAAACCCGTGGGTTGACCTTTGGCTCCGCAGTGCGGGCCCGCGTGCAACTCATCATTTACGACCGCGAGTCCTCCACTTCTTCCAACAAAGTGGTCAAAGAAGTTAAAGAGCAAGAGGTCTACATGGGTGAAGTGCCCTTGATGACCGAAAAGGGCTCGTTCATCATTAACGGCACCGAGCGCGTGATCGTGTCTCAGTTGCATCGTTCCCCCGGCGTGTTCTTTGAACATGACAAGGGTAAAACCCACAGCTCCGGCAAGTTGCTGTTTTCTGCCCGCATCATTCCTTACCGCGGTTCGTGGTTGGACTTTGAATTTGACCCCAAAGATCTGCTGTACTTCCGTGTAGACCGCCGCCGCAAGATGCCGGTCACCATTCTGCTCAAAGCCATTGGCTTGAACCCAGAATCCATCTTGGCGCACTTCTTTGTGAACGACAACTTCCGTCTGATGGACAGCGGCGCACAAATGGAGTTTGTGTCTGAGCGTTTGCGTGGTGAGGTGGCCCGTTTTGATATCACCGACAAGTCCGGAAAAGTGGTGGTCGCTAAAGACAAGCGTATTACTGTGCGTCATACCCGCGATTTGGAGCAAGCAGGCACCACGCACATCAGCGTTCCTGAAGACTTCTTGGTGGGCCGTGTGGTTGCCCGAAATATTGTGGAAGCCGATACCGGCGAAATTTTGGCCAAAGCCAATGAAGAGCTGACCGAAGTGTTGCTGAAAAAACTGCGCGCGGCCAACGTGATCGACATCCAATGCATTTACACCAATGAATTGGATCAGGGTGCCTACATCTCGCAAACCCTGCGCACCGACGAAACGACCGATGAGTTTGCCGCACGCGTGGCCATCTACCGTATGATGCGCCCAGGCGAGCCGCCTACTGAGGACGCTGTGCAAGCTCTTTTCCAGCGCTTGTTCTTCAACCCAGACACCTACGACTTGTCTCGTGTGGGTCGTATGAAGTTCAACGCCCGCGTGGGCCGCGGCGAATCTACCGGACAAATGGTCTTGAACAACGAAGACATTTTGTCGGTTGTCAAAATATTGGTGGACTTGCGCAATGGCCGTGGCGAAGTGGACGATATCGACCACTTGGGCAACCGCCGTGTACGTTGCGTAGGTGAACTGGCCGAAAACCAATACCGTGCCGGTTTGGCCCGTATTGAAAAAGCAGTGAAAGAGCGTTTAGGTCAGGCCGAGCAAGAGCCATTGATGCCGCACGACCTCATCAATTCCAAGCCCATTTCTGCGGCGCTTAAAGAGTTCTTTGGCGCCTCGCAGCTGTCGCAGTTTATGGACCAAACCAACCCTCTGTCTGAAATCACGCACAAGCGTCGTGTTTCAGCCTTAGGCCCTGGAGGTTTGACGCGCGAGCGTGCTGGCTTTGAGGTGCGTGACGTGCACGTGACCCACTATGGTCGTGTGTGCCCAATCGAAACCCCAGAGGGTCCCAACATTGGTTTGATCAACTCTTTGGCGCTGTACGCCCGCTTGAACGATTACGGTTTCATTGAAACGCCATATCGCCGCGTCGTGGACAGCAAGGTCACCAACCTGATTGATTACTTGTCAGCTATTGAAGAAAGCAAGTACGTGATTGCTCAGGCCAATGCCACCTTAGATAAAGACGGCAAACTCACTGGCGACTTGGTCTCTGCCCGCGAAAAAGGCGAATCTGTTTTGGTGGGCGCTGAACGCGTGCAATACATGGACGTGTCGCCCGCACAGATCGTTTCGGTAGCTGCCTCTTTGGTTCCTTTCTTGGAGCACGACGACGCCAACCGCGCCTTGATGGGTGCGAACATGCAGCGTCAGGCCGTGCCTGTGCTGCGCCCTGAAAAAGCGTTTGTAGGTACGGGTATCGAGCGCGTGTCCGCCATAGACTCCGGCACCGTAGTTACGGCCAACCGTGGCGGTGTGGTGGACTATGTGGATGCCACACGTATCGTGATTCGCGTGAACGACAAAGAAGCACAAGCCGGTGAAGTGGGTGTGGACATTTACAACCTCATCAAATACCAGCGTTCCAATCAAAACACCAACATTCACCAGCGTCCCATCGTTAAAAAGGGCGATGTGCTAGAAAAAGGTGACGTGATTGCCGACGGCGCATCCACCGACCTGGGTGAGTTGGCCTTAGGCCAAAACATGCTGGTGGCCTTCATGCCTTGGAACGGCTACAACTTTGAAGACTCCATCTTGATCAGCGAGCGCGTGGTGGCGGAAGACCGCTACACCTCTATCCACATCGAAGAGCTCGTGGTGATGGCGCGTGACACTAAGTTGGGCGCTGAAGAAATCACTCGCGATATCCCCAACCTGGCTGAGCAGCAGCTCAATCGACTGGACGAGTCCGGCATCATTTACGTGGGTGCAGAAGTCCAACCCGGTGACGTGTTGGTAGGCAAGGTCACCCCGAAAGGGGAAACCACCTTAACGCCTGAAGAAAAATTGTTGCGCGCCATCTTCGGCGAAAAAGCCAGCGATGTGAAAGACACGTCATTGCGCGTGGATCAAGGCAGCTCAGGCACCGTGATTGATGTGCAAGTGTTCACCCGCGAGGGCATCACCCGCGACAAACGCGCTCAGCAAATTATTGACGACGAGCTCAAGCGCTTCCGCCTGGACTTGAACGATCAGCTCCGCATTGTGGAAGCCGATGCGTTTGACCGTATCGAAAAACTGCTGGTGGGTAAACCCGCCAATGGCGGCCCCAACAAGTTGGTCAAGGGCAGCAAAATTGACAAAGTCTATATGGCGTCGGTCGACAAGTACCACTGGTTTGACATTCGCCCTGCTGATGACGATGTTGCGGCTCAACTCGAGAGCATTAAAAACTCCTCAGAGCAAACCCGCCACAGTTTTGACTTGGCATTTGAAGAAAAGCGTAAAAAACTCACCCAAGGCGACGAGTTGCCAGCCGGTGTGCTCAAAATGGTGAAGGTGTATTTGGCGGTCAAACGGCGCTTGCAGCCAGGTGACAAGATGGCCGGTCGCCATGGAAACAAAGGGGTGGTCTCCAAAATTGTGCCGGTAGAAGACATGCCCTACATGGCAGACGGTACGCCTTGCGACATCGTGCTCAATCCCCTCGGTGTGCCTTCACGCATGAACGTGGGTCAGGTACTCGAGGTGCATTTGGGCTGGGCTGGTAAAGGAATTGGCCAGCGCATCGGCGACATGCTCCAAGCCGAAGCGAAGGTGGCTGAAATCAAGGTCTTCTTGGAAAAAATCTACAACGTGTCCGGTCAAAAAGAAGACCTGTCCAAATTAAGCGAAACACAGCTGCGCGAAATGGCGGGCAATTTGACCCACGGTATGACCTTTGCCACCCCTGTGTTTGACGGTGCGGCCGAAGAAGACATCCGCAGCATGCTCAAGCTGGCCTACCCAGAAGCCATTCAAAAGGCCAAGGGCTTAACCTCAACGCTTACCCAAGCCCATTTGTACGATGGCCGCTCGGGTGAGGCCTTTGAGCGTCCCACTACCGTGGGTTATATGCATGTGCTCAAGTTACATCACTTGGTGGACGACAAAATGCACGCTCGCTCCACCGGCCCTTACTCCTTGGTCACGCAGCAGCCCTTGGGCGGCAAGGCCCAGTTTGGTGGCCAGCGCTTTGGCGAGATGGAGGTGTGGGCACTTGAAGCTTATGGTGCTTCGTACACCTTGCAAGAAATGCTCACCGTCAAGTCCGACGACGTGCAAGGCCGTACCAAGGTCTATGAAAGCATTGTCAAAGGTGAGCACGCCATTGAAGCCGGTATGCCCGAGTCGTTCAATGTGTTGGTCAAGGAAATTCGTTCCTTGGGCCTCGACATTGAACTGGATCGCTCTTAATTAAAGGATAGCGTCACATGAAATCATTACTCGACCTGTTCAAGCAATTCACA
>CAMAWQ010000074.1 GCA_945862005.1 Hylemonella gracilis
ATGCCGGAATCAAAATCCGGTGCCTTGACCAACTTGGCGACTCCCCTACACAGGTAAGCCCTAAGGCCCACCATCAACCCTTTCGCTGGAGGCCCAACCCTTTAGGGGGTGTTCATCCAGGTTGAAACACAAACGGGTTTGCAAGAACTCAGGCGATTGTTGCGAGCTGACATCTTGCGATGTATGAGCAAACACAGCACTTCCAGAACCGGTCATTCTTCCGCTTAAACCCAGTGACTCCAGCCAAGTAAGGGCTAGGGTAACTTCAGGGCACAGGGATTGCGCAATCGCTTGCAAGTCGTTACGGCCGTATTGAAAATACTTCTCTACAGGCTGTCCCGACAGCGTTTCAACAAAGCCGGAAATTGTATCAGCAGCCGTGTCACGTTTTAAATTTGGGTTGGAAAAAATTGAGGTGGTTTGCAGGCCCGCGTGGGGTTTGGCTACCAACAAACGAGCTTTCGGCAGCTGAATGGGGGTCATGTCTTCGCCAATACCTTGCACCCAAGCATGTTGTCCGCACAGAAAAAATGGCACGTCTGCCCCGAGTTTCAAGCCCAAAGCGGCCAGTTGTTCTAGGCTGAAGTGGAGGTTCCACAAGCGGTTCAAGGCCAGCAGGGTCGAAGCAGCGTCTGATGAGCCGCCGCCCATGCCTGCTTGGGCAGGAATCTGTTTGTCTATGGAAATGTGTGCGCCAAAAGTGCAGCCGCTGGCGTGTTGCAGTGCCCGTGCAGCTCGCAAGATGAGGTCGTCCTCAGGCAATGCACTTGTAAGGTCTTGGCGTGTAATGGCTGTCGAAGCGGTACGTTCAAAATGCAAGGAGTCGCACCAATCGATCAGCATAAAGACCGACTGAAGAAGGTGGTAGCCATCAGGTCGGCGGCCCACGATATGAAGAAACAAATTCACCTTGGCCGGTGCTGGCACGTTGTAAATGGCTTTCATGGCGCGTTGCGCTCCATAGAAACCCATATCAGACGCAATTCAGCAGTGGGCAAGGGCTCGGTGCGACGGGCCATCAGGCGTTGGCCGCGCTCCAGTTGTACGTCCCATCCGGCAATGGCCTGAGTGCGGCCGTTGAGCCATCCAAACAAGGCTTCCACAGGCAGCGCGTGTTCGCTCATTTGGCTGGCCAGTTCGTCTAATGAGGCGTAGGAACGGGTTTCGCCGCGAGCCGAAAGCTGCGCCCCTGCTGGGGTCCAAGTCAGATCAGCCAGTTGAATTCCCAAGGGGCCAGACAGCTTGAGCCTCCCGGACTGTGCCGTGCCGCTGAGCTCAAAGTCTGCTGCCCAAGATTGAGGGGGGTCGCTTTGCACCCGGACCGAAAGACGGCCTTGCCAAAGGCTTGGTGGAGTTTCTCGGGCGGGTGGGGGTGTAACCTCTTGGCGGCTGGCGCAACCCAACAAGCTGTACAGGCACACCGCAATCCATAAACCTCTGAACATCAGGGGTTCGCGCCCAATCGTTTGAGGGTTTCCAGCAGGGTGTCGTTGTCTGCATTCAAACCCTTGCCTTCACGCCAAATGCTCAGAGCTTCATCTTTGCGGTTAAGCGACCACAGCACCTCACCCAAATGGGCGGCAATTTCAGCATCGGGGCGGTTTTTAAAGGCCCACTGCAGCAAGCGCAGCGCTTCTTCTTTGTTTCCCAGCCTGAACTCAACCCAAGCTAGGCTGTCGGTGATGTAGGGGTCGGCCGGAGCAAATTCCAAGGCTTTGGTGATGAGCTGTTTGGCCTCGGCCAGCCGCACGTTGCGGTCCGCAAACGAGTAGCCCAAGGCGTTGTAGGCATGGTGGTAATCGGGTTTGACGGCAATCACTTGCCGCAGCAACCGCTCCATCACACCAATATTCCCCATTTTTTCAGCGAGCATGGCCTGTTCATAGAGCCATTCCACGTCATTGGGTGACTTTTTCAGGGCTTGGTTGAGCAGCTCATAGGCCTGAGCGTATTTGCGGTGGTCGCGCAGAAGCTGCAGTTCAGCAGCAAGTTTGAAGCGGGCGTCTGCCTCGGTGCGAGCGGGCAAGCTTTGGAGCAATTGGCGGGCTTCGTCCAGCTTGCCTTGTTTGGCCAATAAGCTGGCGCGGCGGCTTTGCACCCGCACCAAATCTTCTGGGCTGCCAATTTTGGTCAGCCAAGCCTCAGAGGCTGCAAAGTCTTTGCGCTGCTCCGCAATTTGAGCCAAAGCTAAATAGGCCGAAACCAATCCGCGTGTGCGTTCTTCGGCCTCACCTGAGGTACTTGGTGCAGCTTCAGGAGCGGCGGTGGCCAGCTGCAGAAATCTCAGCAAAGAAGTTTCTGCTTCTTTGAATTGGTTGTTTTGCAGCTCTAAAGAGCCCTGAAAGAGCCAAGCATCCGCAAAACCCGTTTGGCTGCGGGTCACCATTTGAATTTGCTCTAAAGACTCCGCAAAGCGTTGGTTGTTAAGTAGTGCACGGGCATATTCCATGCGCACTTCTGGATTGGTTTGTCGTGCCAGGTAGCGGCGCACCAAGGTTTCGGCTTGTGCTTGTTGTTGGTTCATCAGGGCCAAGGCCAATAAAACCGGCCCCACGGCTTGGGCGTCTTGGCTGTGGGCCCGTTGCGCCGCATCTAAGGCGCCCGTGCGGTTTTCCGCCAACAAGCGCATGCGCCCGATGGCCGTCCAGCTGGCCACAGCCGTTTCGGGCTTGTTGGCAAACTCGTTTAGGGTTTGTTCCACAATTTGCGCAGCCACCTTGCGGTCAGAGGACCGAGCGTAAAACCTGGGCACCACAGAAATTAAGGCGGCCCGATCGGCCTCGGGCGTGAGGGTGATTTCGCGCTTTAAGGGGTCAGCGGTTTCTTGGGTGCGGTTCAAGCCCAGCAATATTTGCAGCACAAAGCGATTGGCTTCGCGGGAGTTGGGCAGGGCTTGCCGCCAAGCTCTTGCAGCTTGCAAGGCCGATTCGCCAGACCGCGCCTGCAAGGCAATTTCAACAGCGCGTTGGTAAAGCTGTGGATCTTGTGTTTTACGTGCTGCATCCAGCAACAAAGAAAAAGCCGCACCGGGCTCCCCTTGCTGGGCATTCAACTCACCCAACAGCAACTGGTAAAGCAAGCCGCCATCAATGCTGGAGTTGGAAACGGGCTTATTGGCCGAATTTTCAGCAGCGTTGGCATTGAGCATGCAGGCAGCCAACAAAAGGGCGGCTAGTCGGTGGGCAGTGCGGAGCATGATGAGCCTATGGGGTGAGGGTCAGCTCATAATAATCCATGCCTGAATTACCCGAAGTAGAAGTCACCCGCCTGAGTTTTGCCGACCTCATTACCGGTGCAGAGCTGCTCTCGGTTTGGATGGGCAAGCCCTTGCGTTGGCCTTTGGGCACAGATGTGCAGTCTTTGGTGGGGTTACGCGTGTTGGGCGTGCGCCGACGTGGCAAATACTTGTTGGTGGACTTCAGCCAAGGACTGTTGTTGATTCATTTGGGTATGTCAGGGAGTTTGACGTTTACGCCTCAGGTCTTGGCTGCTGCTTTTCCCCAACCTGGTCCACATGACCACTTTGATATGCATACATCCCAAGGCGTTTTGCGCTTGCACGACCCTCGCCGCTTCGGTGCGGTGGTGTTTGTCCCCGATGAATCTGCCCCCATGGCCCAAAAACTGCTTGGAAGCTTGGGCGTGGAGCCGTTGACGGATGCTTTTGACGTCACCACCTTTCATGCGGGACTTAAGGCGCGTTCAGCCGCTATCAAACAGGTTCTGTTGACCGGTGACTTGGTGGTGGGTGTTGGCAATATTTATGCCTGCGAGGCTTTATTTATGGCGGGTATTCGGCCCACACTTGCAGCGCGCCGAGTCAGCAAGCCACGCGCTGCCAAGCTCCATGCAGCCATTCGGTCGGTCTTGGCGCGTGCTTTGGAGCAAGGGGGCACCACCTTAAAAGACTTTTCCAACGCGAGGGGCGAAACAGGTTACTTCCAGCTCGAAACCGCTGTGTATGGTCGGGCAGGCTTGGCTTGTCAGCAATGTCAGCAACCGGTTCGGGTGGTGCGCCAGGGCCAGCGCTCCACTTTTTATTGCGCCACATGCCAAAGCCGTTGAAATACGACAAGTTGCCTTTGCCCTATGAGGCACCTGCCGCATGGGCACAAAGGGTGGTGGCTTGGCAGCTTACCCATGGGCGCAACGACTTGCCTTGGCAAAGCACACGCGATCCTTACCCTGTGTGGCTGTCCGAAATCATGCTGCAACAAACCCAAGTGGTTACTGTGTTGGATTACTTCAACCGGTTTTTAAAGCGGTTTCCAAATGTGTTGGCTTTGGCTCAAGCTACACAGGATGAGGTGTTGGGCTTGTGGAGTGGCTTGGGCTACTACAGCCGCGCCCGCAACCTGCATGCTTGCGCCCAGCAGGTGGTGAGTGAATGGTCTGGGGTGTTTCCCAGGAGCGCAGCAGGTTTACAAACCTTACCTGGCATTGGTCCCTCTACTGCGGCGGCCATTGCCTCTATTTGCTATGGCGAGCGGGTGGCAATTTTGGATGGCAATGTCAAACGGGTGCTGACGCGCGTCTTGGGGTTTGATGCAGACCTGAGCCAAGCTCGCAACGAGCGCGTCTTGTGGGCTTTGGCGCAAAACCTATTAGAGCCCCTATCCGCTGCTGACTTAACCAAAGCCATGCCCCGATACACGCAGGGCGTGATGGACTTGGGTGCCACGGTCTGCCGCTTGCGCAAGCCGCTTTGCCTTGAATGCCCCGTTGCAGATGTGTGCACTGCGCGCCAGCAAGGTCGAGAAACGGCCTACCCGGTTAAAACGCGTCGCGTTAAACGCACGAGCCAGTCTTATTGGTGTTTGGTGGCAACCACCCCCTGCGGCGACGTGTGGCTAAGCACAAGGCCCACACCTGGGGTGTGGGCTGGACTTTACTGTGCCGAATTGTTTGAGTCTCATTCAGCGTTGGTGCAGGCTTTGCCCCCCAAAATACAAAACCAAGTTCAAGACTTACCGCCCTTGCTGCACAAGCTGACCCACCGCGACCTGCATCTGCATCCGGTGCGGTTGCAGGTTTCCAAGAGCTACATACAAAAAGCTTTGTTACCCACACCAACAGGCCGCTGGTTTTCAGGGAAAGAATGGCCAGAATTGGGTTTGCCCGCGCCGCTGCGAGTGTTGCTGGAGCAATTGGAGCCGCAGCAGATATTGAGCCGCTGATGTCAATTCAGCGACTGAGTTGGCCAGAAGGTCGATTCGCGATGGCGGGTCAGGGTGATCCACTGCGGTGCGAAATGCTCCGCCAAGGCCTCTACTAAATACACCGAACGGTGTTGGCCACCCGTGCACCCAATGGCCACTGTGACGTAGCTGCGGTGGTCTTGAGCCATGGCATCTAGCCAGCTTTCTAAAAAGTGCTGAATTTGCGCTTTCATTTGCAGCACTTTGTCCTGGGCTTTTAGATAGTCGATCACGGGCGCGTTAAGGCCAGTGAGCGCTTTGAGTGAGGGTTCGTAGTGGGGGTTGGGCAGCATGCGCACATCAAACACAAAGTCTGCATCCAAAGGCACACCGCGCTTGTAAGCAAACGACTCAAACACCAAGGTGATGCTGCTAGGAGGCGCTTGAATGATTTGCTTGATATTGGCTTGCAACTGGGCCGATCGCATCAAGCTGGTGTCGATCACATGGGCAATGTCACGAATGCCCGACAACAGTTGCCGGTCAAGCTCAATGGCGTCGGTCAACACCAAATTGAAATCGGCATGAGGCTGGCCGCTGGCCGCGGGTGCTAAGGGGTGGCGCCTGCGGGTTTCTGAAAACCGGTGCACCAAGGTTTCTGTGGATGCGTCTAGAAAGATGCATTCCACCGCTATGCCGCTGGCTTTTATTTTTTCAAGGTAATAAGGCACCTGAGACAAAGACTCCGCACTACGCACATCAATGGCCACGGCGGCCAATTCATATTGGCGCTGCATCAATAAGTCAGTAAATGCGATGAGCATTTCGGGCGGTAGGTTGTCCACACAAAAATAGCCTGCATCTTCTAAAGAGCGCAGGGCCACTGATTTGCCAGAGCCCGACATACCAGAAATCAGAATAAGTTCCATGTCAGTGCGTCGATTCAGTGCGCCGATTGCAGCATTTCTTTGGCGTGTGCCAAAGTGGTGGCAGACATGCGCTCCCCGCCCAGCATCCGGGCAACTTCGGCTACCCGTTGTTCGCCTTCCAAATGCTGCACAGTGCTGGTGGTTACCCCGGCCTCTAAAGACTTGATGACTTGGCAGTGGTGGTCTGCGCATGCCGCCACTTGGGGCAGGTGGGTCACGGCCAGTACTTGCCTGTCGCGTCCTAGTTGCTTCATCAAACGTCCTACGGTTTCAGCCACTGCACCGCCAATGCCGGAATCCACTTCATCAAAAATAAGGGTTTGGGCCGAGCCCAGTTGGCTGGTGGTCACGGCAATAGCTAGGGCCATGCGCGACAACTCGCCGCCCGACGCCACTTTGCCCACAGGTTTGGGGGTACTGCCCGCATGTCCAGCCACCAAAAACTGCACGTCTTCCAATCCATAAGCTTGGGGTTTGGGGCAGGGTTGCAAGGCCACCTCAAACTGCCCTCCCTGCATCCCCAGGCCTTGCATGGCTTGGGTAATGGCTTGGGCCAAGCGCGGTGCGGCTTGGGTTCGGGCTGCAGTGACTGTTTGAGCCGCCTGCATAAAGGCTAGGGACTTAGCTTGGGATGCGCGTTCCAACGCGTCCAGGTCGGTGGCGGTGGTGAGGCTGGCCAATTGCGCCTTCCAGCTGCCCCAAAGTTCGGGCAATTGCTCAGGAGTGCGTTTGTAGCGTCTGGCCAAGCTCACCCAAAGGCTCAGGCGTTCATCCAGGGCGGCCAAGCCCTCAGGGTCAAGGTCGGTGCGCCGTACGTACGCGCGCAGGGTGTGCACGGTGTCTTCTACCTGCGACAAGCTTGATTGCAGTACTTCTAAAAGCCCGCCAAATTGCGGCTCCACATGCCCTAAAGCAGACAAATGCGTTTGAGCCGCGGCCAAGCTGGAAGATGCTGAAGACTCCTCTGAATCTAAGGCCTCTAAGGCGTTTTGAGCTGCCAGCAGCAAGCCCTGTGCGTTAGAAAGTCTGCTGTGTTGGGCTTGCAGTTCGTCCCACTCCCCTTCTTGGGGGCTAAGTTTGTCCACCTCGGCAATTTGCCAGACCAATCGGTCCAACTCTTGTTGCAGTTGTTGTTGAGAAGATTGTGCTTGTTCCAACTGATTCACTGCCAAGCGCCATTGCGCCCAAGCTTCTTGCAGCGCATGGGTGTCTATGCGGGCATAGGCGTCAAGCAGGTCGCGCTGGGCCGCCCCAGTGGTGAGGCTTTGCCAAGCATGCTGGCCGTGAATATCTAACAATTGCTGTCCCAGTTCCCGCAATTGCGTGGCGGTGGCGGGGCTACCATTGATCCAAGCGCGGCTTTTGCCTTGGGTGTCTAGGGTTCTGCGCAACAGCAGCGTGCTGCCCTCGTCAAAAGCTTCTTCAAAACCCGCATCGCGGAGCCAAGCGGTGACGGCAGGCAAGCAGCTGTCAAATTCGGCGCTGACTTCGGTGCGGCTTGCACCTTCTCGGATGCACAGGCTGTCTGCTCGAGCGCCAGTGACCATCTGCAAGGCGTCAATCAATATAGATTTACCGGCACCAGTTTCTCCGGTTAAGACGCTAAAGCCCTCGGCCATCTCGAGTTCAAGTCCGCTGACGATCACAAAATCTCGCAAGGCGATGCGCTTGAGGCTCACTTCAGCTGCCCCCTTCGTTCCAGTGCAATTTTTGACGCAAGGTGTCAAAGTAGGTCCACCCTAGGGGGTGCAAAAACCGCACCTGATGAGCCGACCGGGTCACCACAATGCGGTCTCCATGGAGCAAAGACGTGAGGGATTGCATGTCAAAGTTGGCACTGGCGTCGCGCCCGGAGACCACTTCAATCGTGATTTCAGCGTTCTCATCAATGACGATAGGACGG
>CAMAWQ010000075.1 GCA_945862005.1 Hylemonella gracilis
AATACGGGCATTCGGACTATTTTTTGGGCTTCTCCATGAAGGTCTTTAACCGCGAGTGCATTGGGTAAACGATTCGCGCCAAACGCTTGGACGTCTTCTGCCGTAATGACCCAGTGCACGCCAGGCGCTTGAGCCACAGCGCTCAAGTCCATGCGGGTGATGCGCGCATGTGCATACATCGACCGAATCACAAAGGCATGGAGTATGCCGGGGTAATGCACATCAGCGGTGTAGCGCCCTTGACCCGTTAACAGTTTGTAGTCTTCTTGTCGAGACAACTTTTGGTCGAAAGGCTTTGGTTCAGATGTGGTCATGGTGCGCTTTGAGTTCATGATGCAAGTTGGGCCGCAGCCTCTTTAACAGCCTGAGCAATATTGATGTAGCCCGTGCAGCGGCAGAGGTTACCGCTGAGTCCCTCGGTGATTTGTGCATCTGTGGGCTGGGGGTGCTTTTGGAGCAGGCTTACCGTTGCCATCACCATCCCAGGCGTACAAAATCCGCATTGCAACGCATGACATTTTGAAAATGCAGCTTGGACAGGGTGAAGGGCTCCTGAAGATGCAGGCGCCAAGCCCTCAATAGTGGTGATGTGGCTGCCCTGAGCTTGAGCCGCCAACATGGTGCACGACTTCACCGCATGGCCATCAAGTAGGACCGTACAGCATCCACACTGGCTTGTGTCACAGCCCACATGGGTACCTGTCAGACCTAAGTGGTCTCTTAGCAGGTCCACCAGCAAGGTGCGGTCTTCAGCTTCTGCGGAGCGAGCTTGACCGTTGATGTGTAAAGAAATATTCATGGCGTTAATGAGATAAGTTCAGATCAGATGTTTAAAGGCTTGGTCGAGCATGACCGAAGCCAATTGCGCGCGGTAGGCGGCAGGTGCGTGCAAATCATCTAAGAGCCCGGGGTGCTGCAGCTTGATGTTGGTGCGTTGTTCTGGCAGGGCGGCTTCAGCCTCTGACCATCTGAATACCCCATCCGCAGCACCAGTAACGGCCACTTGGAAACCACTGGCAAATTGCGCTATGTACACACCCGCCATGGCATAGCCTGATGCGGGGTGACGAAACTTGGCGTAAGCACTGCGTAGTGGAATAGGAAACCTCACTGCTGTAATGATTTCATCTTGCACTAAGGCTGTGCTGAACATGCCTAGAAAAAAATCATCGGCATGAAGCTCTCTTTGCGTGGTGACCACCGTGGCACCCAGAGCCAACAAGGCTGCCGGGTAATCTGCCGCCGGATCATTATTGGCAACGGAACCACCTATAGTTCCCCGCGCACGCACTTGTGGGTCACCAATTCCCGCGGCCAGTTGAGCTAAGCCGGGTATGGCTTTGACCACCACTTCAGAGTCGGCAACAGCCTGGTGCGTGACCGCTGCACCAATCTGCAAGTGGTGGTCATGTGCCACCACTTGCTGCAGGTCTGCAAGCTTGGCAATGTCTATTAACTGCTCCGGCGCAATCAGACGGTGTTTCATGGATGGAATCAGTGTCATGCCACCGGCAAGAATTTTGGCCTGTTCATGGTCATGAAGCCACTGTTGAGCCTGAGGAATCGATGTGCTGGCGAGGTATTGAATGGTGTTCATGGCGCGAGTCTAAAGAATTTTCGTGAGATCTCTAGGTTGTGGGTTTGAATTCACTAAGGTGATTCACCAATAGATTTTTTACCAAATACACAACAGGATAGTATTTGTTCAATTTGCAAACTCAAACCCCCAGCATGTTCAAAATTCATCAGTACCTCCATTTCTCCACATTTAAGTTTTCGCCTAATGCTTTGGGCATGGTCACCACCTTGGCCGCATCCTTGGCGATCAGCTTGACCTGCAGCATGTCCCACGCGCAAAGCTCAGACTACCCCGTCAAGCCCGTGAAAATCATTGCACCCTCAGCAGCAGGGGGCGGTTTTGATTTGGTTGGGCGTGTGTTGGCTGCCAAGTTGTCAGAGCAATTGGGTCACCAATTTGTGGTGGAAAACCGATCCGGCGGTGGCACCCTGGTTGGTACCCAAACAGTCGCAAGATCTGCCCCAGACGGATACACCTTGTTGGTAGGGGGCTTATCCAACATGGCGCTCAACATGGGTTTGTACAAACAGCCGGGTTACGACCCCTTACAAGACTTTGTGCCATTGCGATTGGTGGTGTCCCACTCATACACCTTAATTGGGCGCAAGGACTTGCCCTTTAACACCCTTAAAGAAATGATCAGCTATTCGCAAGCGAATCCCAACAAACTCAACATAGGCTCCAGCGGTCCGGGAACCGGACAGTTTATTTTGGCAAGCCTTCTACAAACCGTGGGTAAAGCCGATCTTCAACTCATTCCCTATAAAGGTGCACAACCCGTGTACCTTGATTTGCTGGCGGACCGTGTAGATCTGTTTTTTGACAACAGCACCACCACACGCCCGCATATCACCAACAATCGTGTTAAGGCCTTTGCTGTTTCCAGCCGCCAAAGGGCTACTGATGCCCCCAACATCCCCACTCTTTTAGAAACCGGCGTTATGGACCTTGAAATGGAAACCTGGTTCGGCTTGTTCGCGCCAGCTAAAACTCCGCCCGCTGTTATTGAAAAGCTGCGTCAAGAAATTGATAAGGCTATGAAGTTGCCAGAAGTGCGAACCGCTCTTTCTCAAGGCAGCGGCAGGCTTTTGTCTATGAATACAGCCGAGACAGAAGCCATGCTGAAGTCTGAGTACCAAAAATGGCCTGCTTTGTTAAACAAAGCAGGCGTCAAACCCGAGTAAAGCTTACTGACCAATGCCTTGTTTTTTGTAAAAACCTTGAAGGGTCTGGTTAAAAAACGCCGCCTGCTCAATATTGCTGATGTGAGCGGCATCTTTGATGATGACCAACTCTGAATTTGGCAAGTTGGCTGCCATTTGCTCAGACATGGCGGGAGGGGTGCCGTGATCTTGGTCGCCCACCATCACCAACACCGGAATATCAATAAGGTGCAGTTGGTCTAAAAAATTGACTTCAGCAATCGCTGCGCAGCTGCCGCAGAAGCCTTCCACCTGGATGGTTCTTATGCCATCGCCAATGCGCTTCATGATGTCGGGCTGAGCCTTGCGGAAGGGCTCGGTAAACCAGCGTGCCAAAGTGCTGTCAACCAAGGCATCCATACCTTGTTCTCGAGCGATCTTCATGCGCTCGCCCCACATGGTGGCGGCATTGTCTGGGCGCTTGCTGGTGGAGTCTGCCAGCACCATAGAGGTGAAGATTCCCGGAAAACGTAGGACAAAGGCTTGGCCCATCATGCCGCCCATGGATAAACCCATCCAGTGGGTTTTTTGAATTCCTAAAGTTTTGAGCAGGCCATGTACGTCTAGCGCCATATCATCCAATGTGTAGGGCGCTGCGGGAACGCTGGATTTGCCGTGGCCGCGTGTGTCAAAACGCAGTACTTTGAAGTGTTGAGTCAGCAGTTCAATTTGCGGGTCCCACATGGACAAATCGCAACCTAAGGAATGCGACAGCGTCAGCCACGGGGCCGTACTGTCCACATTGCCATCAATTTGATAGTGAATGTTTAAACCATTGACTTGAGCGGTGCTCATAGGTGTCTCCTTCGAATAGGTCAATTTAAGTTAATCAATTTTGATCTGCGCGGATTGTGCAATACGCGTGAACACGGCGATCTCTTCGGCAATCAGTTTGTCGAATTCCTCTGGTGTGCTGATGGCCGCATCAATCCCCATGGGGGTCAAGCGTTGTCGCATTTCGGGTTGGCGCAAGATCGCGGCAATATCGGCATTGAGCTTGTCGATGATATTTTTGGGTGTTTTGCTGGGTGCTAATAGCCCATACCAAAACACCCATTTGTAGCCGGGCAGCGCTTCTGCTACGGTGGGCATATCAGGCATATCGGGCATACGTTGTGTGCTGGTGACGGCAATGGCACGAGCTTTGCCCTCTTTGACCAATTGAACGGCACTGGCATAAGGCGAAATAAACAATTGCGTTCTGCCCGCTATGGTTTCATTCAAGCCTTCGGGTATGCCTTTAAGCGGGACGTGCACTAAATCGATACCTGCCTGAGCTTTAAGCAATTCCACCGCAAAGTGCGCACCGCTACCTACACCGGAAGATGAATAAAAAAGTTGACCAGGCTTGGACTTGGCCATGGCAATGAATTCCGCCATGGTTTTCACGCCCAATTGGGCGGGCACAATGACCAGTGCTGGGCCGGTGGCGGTAAGCGAAATGCCCGAGAAATCCTTTAAGGGGTTAAAAGGCAGCTTGGGGTTAATGGCGGGAGCCACTGCATGAGCAGAGGACACCGAAAGCAGGGTGTAGCCGTCAGGTGCGGCGTTGGCCAGCGCTTGTGCTGCAATATTGCCGCCTGCACCAAGGCGGTTTTCCACCACGACGGCTTGTCCCCATGCTTCGGAAAGTTTTTGGCCTATCAAGCGGGCGCTGATATCGGGAACGCCGCCGGGGGTAAACCCCACCAAAATTTTGACAGGCTTATTGGGGTAGCCCACTGAGCTTTGCGCCTGTGCAAGCGTGTTACTACAAAGCATAAAAGCCCCAACACTTGCCAGCAGCAACAGATTTTTAAAACGTAGGGGCGTGAAGAGGGTTGCCAGCATGTTGTCTCCGTATAGAAATAGTTTTGTTCATGGCTCAGGAACTGGTTCAAGAATCATGTCAACTTTTTTTGGGCGCAACAAAGTGTAGTCCTTTAGACATGGGCCGGGTTATCGTGTTTACACTAGGAAACACAAGTTCAAGGAGATGTCTTTTGAAGTACTCAACTGTTGCCCTAGCGGTTTTTAATTCCCTCGGTTCGTTGTCGCGTCATCTGGGTGGAGCGTTGCTAGCTATCACTCTGCTTGCTTCGTCTTGGTGTAGCGTGCACGCCCAAACAGCGTATCCCAACAAGCCCATTCGCATGATCATTCCCTTAGCTGCGGGAAGCGCGGTTGACAACGCAGCTCGGGTGCTGACCCAAAAAATGTCAGAGGGTTTAGGCCAGGCCTTTGTGATTGAAAACCAACCTGGCTCCTCCGGCTTGATTGGTGCTGAACGCGTGGCTCGTGCGGCACCCGATGGGTACACCATAGGCGGATTTAACGACAGCATTCTCACCATGTTGCCGCACATTTATCCCAAGATCTCATGGAATGCTTTGACCGACTTTGATCCACTATCCCTCGCAGGTGTTATCGAGTGGGGCTTGGTGGTGCGCACGGATTCGCCATACAAAACCGTGGATGATTTTTTGGCTGCCGCCAAAGCACAACCGGGCAAACTCAACTTCAGCTCCGGGGGCAACGGCAGCCCGCAACATATTGCGATGGCCCTTTTGTCTACTAAAGCCAATGTGCAAATGACGCATGTGCCCTACAAAGGGGCCACACCTGCGGCGGTGGCTGTGGCCTCTGGCGAGGTAGATGCTGCCATGCAAGGGTTGGGTACTGTCACGGCCTTGCTCCAAGCGGGCAAGTTGCGCTTGTTGGCGGTGTCTTCACCCAAGCGCTTGGCCCAATACCCTCAAGTGCCTACCATTGACGAGTCCGGTTTGCGTGGTTTTTTCTTTAACTCATGGTTTGCCATGGTGGCGCCAACTGGTACACCTAAAGAGGTGGTGGACCGTCTGCAAACTGAAATGAAAAAGGCCTTGGCCGACCCCACCACCCGCGACAAATTGGTGGCTCTGGGTTTGACCATCAGAGCTTCAACCCCAGATGAACTGGGGCAAGCTACGCGCGAGCAATTCAATATGTACCGCAAGCTCATTCAAGACAATCAAATCAAAGCCGATTGATCTATGGCAGACACACATTCCAAGTCGGCAGTGGTGCGTTTTGAGGCACTCCAACAATTCATAACCCGAGCCTTTGTGGCGGTTGGAATTCCTGAGCAAGACGCGCTCAAGGTCGCAGGCTTAATGGCCGAAGCTGATTTGCAAGGTTCAGATGGCCACGGTGTGATTCGCCTGCCCATGTACATCAAGCGTATCCAAGCCGGTGGCATCAACAAAACCCCTCATATCCGAGTCGTTCAAGAGCGTGCAGCCACTGCGGTGGTGCATGGCGACAATGCCCTAGGTCATTTGGTGGTGTCTAAGGCTGTAGATTTAGCCATTGCAAAAGCCAAAACCTGTGGTGTGGCTTGGGTGGGTACGCGCTTTAGCAACCATGCGGGGCCTGCGTCTTTGTACGCGCGCCAGCCCTTACAGCACGACATGCTGGGCTTGTACTTTGCCGTGGGCAATGCCAACCATTTGCCCCCATGGGGCGGCATGGACATGCTGCTTTCCACCAACCCTATTTCAGCGGCCATTCCAGCTGGAGCAGAACCCCCTGTGGTGTTGGACATGGCCACCACCGTGGCGGCTTATGGCAAGGTCAAGGCCAAAGCCAAACGCGGTGAAATGATGCCTGAGGGCTGGATGATTGACCGCCAAGGCCAACCCCTGCTAGATCCCAATCGGTCTAATGAAGGTTTTTTATTGCCTATTGGCGGACACAAAGGCTACGGTTTGGCTTTGATTGTGGGCTTGTTGGCGGGCACTTTAGGTGGTGCGGCCATGGGACGTGAGGTGGTGGACTTTAATGCCGACCACGAAACCGTGACCAACACGGGCCAAGCCATTTTGGTGTTGGATTTGAATGCATTTGGCGACCCACAGGTGTTTAAAGCCTCGGTAGATCATTTGGTTCAAGACCTGCGCCAAAGCGAGCGTTTGCCGGGGGTAGAGCGCATTTGGTTGCCAGGAGAACAAAGCCACTTGCGCAGGCAAGCCTACACGCAAGATGGCATCCCCCTACCAGCAGCCTTGCACACTGATTTAGCTGAGCTGGCCCAAGCTTTACGCATTGAGCCGCTCAATAGCAGCACTTAGTTCAGACGTAAGGGCCTAAATCGGCAGGTTCGTCTTCAATGGTGTTGCGCAACACGCCAATGTTTTCAATCTCCACCTCGGCAATGTCGCCGGGCTTCATAAAAATGGGTGGGGTGCGTGCAAAACCTACGCCACCCATGGTGCCTGAAGCAATCAGGTCGCCGGGGTTCAGTGGCATCCACTCGGTGATGTATTCAATAACTTTCTGAATTGAAAAAATCATTTGGCTGGTGTTGGCGTCTTGCATGACTTGGCCGTTCAAGCGCATTTGAATCTTCAAGTTCATAGGGTCTGGAATTTCATCAGCCGTCACCATCCATGGGCCGTTCGCACCTGTTTGCTCAAAGTTTTTGCCCGGATTGATTTGGCTGGAGTGGCGTTGATAGTCTCTCAAGCACGCTTCATTCATGCAGGTGTAGCCAAATACATAGTCCAAGGCATCTTCTGCTTTGACGTAACGGCCTGTGGGCTTGCCAATCACTACCAGCAACTCGGCCTCCCAGTCCAGCATGTGCGAAACCTTAGGGCGAAGAATTGGCACATTGTGTCCCGTCATGGACTCTGGCCAGCGCGCAAACATCATGGGGCGGTCAGGCACTTTGCGGTTGCCAATGGCACGGTTGGCCTCGTCCACGTGATCGTGGTAGTTCAAGCCCACGCATAGAATTTTTTCTGGAAAAGGGACCACCGACAAAAGCTCCAGGTCAGCGTAATTGAAGTCGCCAGGCTCCTGCTCCACCATCACCTTGGCAATAGGCAGGCCATCGTTGGCAATAAAGGTCACGATGTCGGGGTACTGACCCGCTAAACGTGAGGTCAGATCGACAACTTTGCTGCCTTTGACAGCACCGTAGTGAATTTCGCCGCCATGTACATAACTTACTAGTTTCATAGGTCCTCTTATAAAAAACTCAGTTGAACAAAATGTTTTCTTGATGCTTCATCCAATCGCCCCTGATCTGAAAGGTGGGGTCGGTTTTCACGTAAGCCTCAGTCTGCGCATGGATGATTTCATTGGGTTGTGACAAATCAAAAGGTTTGCCGTG
>CAMAWQ010000076.1 GCA_945862005.1 Hylemonella gracilis
CGGAAACGGTGTGGGTTTTTGAAACACCATGCCAACCTTGGCACGAATCAATGAAACGTCTTGCTTGGAAGTAAGCAAGTTTTCACCGTCCAAAATCACTTCACCTTCAGCACGTTGCTCAGGGTAAAGCTCATACATACGGTTAAAAATGCGCAACAACGTAGATTTGCCGCAACCGGAAGGTCCGATAAAAGCCGTGACCTTTTTCTCAGGGATTTCAAGATTGATGTTCTTGAGCGCGTGAAACTTACCGTAATAAAAGTTCAGGTTTTTAACTGAAACTTTGGAGGCTTCTTGTGTCATGTTGTGGTCCATAAAGTGACGTTGCTTAATTCAAAAAATATCAATCTTTGCCGCGGGTTAAAACCCGTGCAATGATGTTCAAACCCAGAACAATCATGGTGATCAACAACACACCAGCCCATGCCAAGTCTTGCCAGTTGTTGTATGGGCTCATGGCGAACTTGAATATGGTCACAGGCAATGTGGCCATAGGCTCGTTGAGGTTGAAGGTCATGAACTGGTTGTTAAGCGCCGTAAAGAGTAATGGCGCTGTTTCACCTGAAATTCGGGCTACAGCCAATAAAACACCAGTCAACACACCTGCACGGGATGCACGCAGAGTGATGGCAAGAATCACCTTCCACTTGGGTGTGCCCAAGGCGTAGGCTGCTTCACGCAAGCCAATAGGAACCAACTGAAGCATGTTTTCAGTAGTCCTGATCACTACAGGTATGACCAACAGTGCCAAAGCAAATACACCGGCCCAACCTGAGAACGATTTAAAGCGTGCCACAACTACCGCATATACAAACAAACCCACCACAATAGAGGGGGCTGACAACAAAATGTCGTTCACAAATCGGGTAATTTCAGCCAACCAGCCCTTGGTGTCGTATTCAGCAAGGTAAATGCCCGCCATCATGCCAATAGGCGTACCAATAAATGTGGCCATGGCCACAATGAGTAACGAGCCATAAATGGCATTCAAAAGGCCGCCTGTCTCATTAGGCGGGGGCGTCATCATAGTGAAGGTAGACACCGCAAAGCCGCCAATACCTAACACCACGGTTTCCCACAGAATCCAAAACAACCAAAAGACACCAAACGCCATGGCTGCAAATGAGAAAGTAAGGGCAAATAGATTGACCCATTTTCTGAAGGCGTAAGCAGACTGACGCTGCTCGATTAAGGTACGGCTCATGATTTGGACCCCTCGCCCTTACGAAGCTGAATCAACAAAATTTTGGAAAGTGACAACACTACAAAAGTGATGAAGAACAGCACCAATCCCAAATAGAACAGAGACGACTGATGCAAACCGGTAGAGGCTTCGGCAAATTCATTGGCCAAGGCAGAAGTGATACTGTTAGCCGCTTGGAAAAGACTTATCGAATCAAGCTGGTTCATGTTGCCAATCACAAAGGTAATGGCCATGGTTTCGCCCAAAGCGCGACCCAAGCCCAACATGATGCCGCCCACCACACCTGCTTTGGTGTAAGGTAAAACCACCTTAAAAACCACTTCCCAAGTGGTGGAGCCCAAACCATAGGCGGACTCTTTCAACATGGGGGGGGTGACTTCAAACACATCGCGCATCACCGAGGCAATGAACGGGATGATCATGATGGCCAAAATAATCCCAGCCGACAAAATACCAATGCCTACTGGCGGACCAGAAACCAAAGTCTCGAGATAAGGAATACCTTTAAAAGCATTTTGTAGAGGTTCTTGTACGTATTTGGCCAAAATCGGACCAAAAACCAACAAACCCCACATGCCATACACAATAGAGGGTACCGCTGCCAACAACTCAATGGCGGTTCCAAGGGGTCGCTTCAGCCAAGAGGGTGACATTTCGGTCAAAAACAAAGCAATACCAAAACTGATAGGCACCGCAATGGCTAAAGCAATGATGGATGTGGCCAAGGTGCCATAAATCATGACCAAGCCGCCAAATTGCTCTTGTGGAGGGTCCCAAACAGCAGTAGTCAGAAATCCAAACCCAAATTTCTCAAAGGCAGGCCAAGCCCCCAAAACCAATGAAAACAAAATGCCTGCAAGAAGCGACAAAGTTAACAAGGCCGCACCCTTGGCTAAAAAGCCAAAGAAAAGGTCAGCAATTTGACTTCCCCTGATAGGGGGGGATGCCTGTGTTGAGCTCATATTTGGATTGTGGATGTACGGTTAAAAAAGATGTCCGACTGACCTGATTACTTCCAAGCCACTGCTTTACCGGAAGCATCCTTGACGTTGTCGTCCCATAATTTTTCAATGGAGGTCTTAACCGCTGCAGGCATAGGCACGTAGTCCAAGTCGTCTGCTGTTTTGTCACCGTTTTTGTATGTCCAAGAGAAAAACTTTAAAGCGGCTGCAGCTTGTGCAGGTTTGTCTTGAGTTTTGTGCATCAAGATGAAGGTGGCGCCAGTGATGGGCCAAGCATCTTTACCAGGCTGCTCTGTCAAGATTTGGTAAAAGCTCTTGGCCCACTCTGCTCCTGCAGCGGCGGCTTTGAAGGCGGTATCGTCAGGCTTTACAAAGCTACCGTCTCTATTGCGCATTTGCACAAAGTTCAGTTTGTTTTGCTTGACGTAAGAGTACTCCACATAGCCGATGGAGTTGGGCAAACGGCCCACAAAAGCGGCCACGCCCTCGTTACCCTTACCACCGGCGCCTACAGGCCAGTTCACAGCAGTACCTTCGCCCACCTTGGTTTTCCACTCAGCGTTCACTTTGCTCAAGTAGTTGGTGAACAAGAATGTGGTGCCAGAACCATCGGCGCGACGCACTTGGGCAATGGTGGTGTCAGGCAGGTTCAAGCTGGGGTTTAAAGCCTTGATGGCAGGGTCGTTCCACTTGGTAATTTTGCCCAAGTAAATGTCGCCCAATAATTGGCCAGTCATGCGCATGGTGCCGGGCTGGATGCCTTGCACGTTGATCACAGGGACCACACCACCAATCACAGTTGGGAACTGGATTTGGTTCTTTTTCACAAGGTCTTCATCCTTGAGGGGCATGTCACTTGCACCAAAGTCCACAGTTTTGGCGTCAATTTGGCGAATACCAGCGCCTGAACCTACGGACTGGTAGTTGATTTTGACCCCAGTGGATTTGTTGTAATCTGCGGCCCATTTGGAATACAAAGGAGCAGGAAAGCTCGCGCCAGCGCCGGTCACGTCTTGTGCCAATGCGCCAGTGGACATCATGGAGACAGCACCTACAGCTGCACCGCAGACAGATAAAACATTTATAAATTTCATAAAGACTCCTAGTTGGTGACAAACGACTCGACCCAATTTACGAATCTTTTGTTACAGAAGCATGACTCACAAGGGCAAAGCCTTACTTAGCAAGGGGAAAGATTGGTATGTGGCTCAGGTCGCTTAACAAAAATGTAATGAATCTGAAACGAATCGTCACTATCCTGACGTTTTTACCTAGGAGATCTCAATGACTTTTTCAGTTCGTAAATTGTTCGCCTTATCTGCTTTTGCCATGCTTTCTTCTGCTGCCGGCGTTGCACTGGCTCAAACCGCCACTGTTGCCGACGTGATTGCGGGCAACCCGTCTTTGAGCACCTTGAACAGTCTGATCCAAAAGGCTGGCCTGGTGAATACTCTGAAGTCTGCCGGTCCTTTTACCGTATTTGCCCCTAGCAACGACGCCTTCAAAGCTGTGCCAGCCAAAGCTCTAGAGGACATTGCTAATAACCCTGCCCGCCTCGTTGATGTGCTGACTTTCCACGTGGTACCTGCCAAGGTGATGGCTGGTCAGGTTACCAACGCCAAAGTTAAATCCGTACACGGCGCCAACATTGAAACCTCAGTGGCCGGCACCTTTGTCACCGTCGAAAGCGGCATGGTCATTTCCGCTGACCTGCAAGCTGGCAACGGTGTGGTGCACATCATCGACAGCGTGCTGGATGCCCCTGTTAAAAAGTAAAAGTTCACCTTTGATTCAAGCCTCATCCGAGGCCTGAATCTGATCCACCCCAAAGCCCTTTTTAAGGGCTTTTTTGTTGGCAAATACTTGCGCTAAAACAAAGCTTCACCAGTTGAAATGGCACAATGCATTGCTGCCATTCACAATTTACAAATGCAAAACGGTTCTCGCTTAGCGGCTGTTGACCTTGGGTCCAACAGCTTTCGCCTTGAAATTGGTTACTTAGACCACGGCCACATTCAACGTACCGAGTACATCAAAGAAACCGTTCGCCAAGGCAACGGACTTGACGAACAACGAAACCTCACACCAGATGCGATGCAACGTGGCTGGGACTGTTTGGCGCGATTTGGTGAACGGTTGGCCGGTTTTGAAAAAAATCAGGTTCGCGCGGTCGCCACTCAAACGCTGCGCGAAGCCCGAAACCGCGACGCGTTTATTTTGGAAGCCGTCAAAATTTTGGGCTTCCCTATTGACGTCATTTCCGGTCAAGAAGAAGCGCGTCTGATTTACCAAGGCGTGGCGCATTTGCTGCCCCAAACCAATGAAAAGCGGCTGGTAGTTGATATTGGTGGCCGCTCTACCGAAATGATTTTGGGCCAACACTACGAGGCCCACGCCATGGAGTCGTTTCGTGTGGGCAGCGTGGCCTGGTCTATGCGCTATTTTCCGGACCACAGCTTTACTGCAGAGTCGTTCAAGCTGGCAGAAATTGCCGCCCAAGCGGTGCTGGATGAAGCGCTCAACACCTTTAGGCCCGAAAAATGGGAGGTTGCCTATGGCTCATCGGGCACCATTGGTGCTGTGGGCGATGTGCTGGAAGCTGCGGGCTGGCCTGCCGGCAAAGTGTCTAGGGCAGGCCTAGATTGGCTCCTGGACAAACTGATCAAGGCAGAGCGCGCAGACCGTTTGCGCATGGAAGGCATGCGGGACGACCGCCGCTTTGTGATTGGCGGAGGCTTGAGCGTTCTGCGCGCCGTGTTTGACCTGCTTGAAATTGACGAGATGCTGGTGGCGCAAGGCGCTTTGCGGCATGGCGCCTTGTACGACCTACTAGACCGTGAAGACGAACAAACTGACCAACGCAGCAACAGCGTGGGCCGGTTGGCTTCTAAATTCAGCGTAGACCATGCACAGGCCCAGCGCGTCAAACAAGTGGTGCAGCAGCTTTTTACTCAGATGATGGCGGGTATGCCGCCCAACGAAGAAAGCACACGAGCCCACAGAAAACTGGTGTGGGCTGCCGAGCTTCACGAAGTGGGCAGCGTGATATCGCACAGCGATTACCACAAGCATGGCGCCTATATTCTGGACAACTCCGACGCCACAGGGTTCACCTTGCCAGAGCTGCACCGCTTGAGCTTGCTGGTACTGGGCCACCGCGGCAAGCTCCGAAAGCTCGATGTGGATTTTGACGACCACCTGTTTTTAAACCAACTGCTGGCGCTGAGGCTCGCGGTGGTGCTGTGCCACGCACGGCGTGATCCAGATTTAACGGGTATTCGCCTCACCAGCACCCAAAAGGGCAGTTGGGAAATGACGTGTCCCTCAGGCTGGTCTAAAAAATACCCGCAATCGGCTTACCTGTTACAAGAAGAAAACGTGGCATGGCAAAAAACGCCGCTGGCGTTTACGTTCAAGGAACTTTAAGCCCCGCGCCTGCGTGGATGACTTGCAAGCCGCCGCCTGCAACTTTTGAGGTGTGTTTGGCCAAGGCCGCCTGATTGGCCACATCTTCGGCCGTGGCCAACTGCCCTTTATTCACCACGAGAGCGCCAATAGACAAGCTGGTGAAACTGAAAAACCGGGTCACACCGTTTCGGTCTTCGGCCTCGATGCCGCCCTTGAGTCGGGAAACCTCGTCGTAAAGTAGAGGAGCTTGCGCCTCAAATACGCTGATGATGTGCTGCGCACGCTCTTGCCAGTTCTCGCTTTGAAACAAAATTAAAAAATCATCCCCACCCACATGGCCCACAAAGTCTTTGTGCGGGTCGCTGTGCTGTAAAGCCAATTTGGCCACCAAGCGAATCATGTCATCGCCCCGCCAATACCCGTAGTAATCGTTGAAGGGCTTAAAGTGGTTCAGGTCTAGGTAACAGGCGGCAAACCAAGCGCCGCTATCGAGCAAGCGCTTGATGTGGTTACTTATGGGAATATTGCCGGGCAAAAAGGTTAAGGGGTTGGCGTGCCGCGCCGCCTCAATGCGAAGCTCGGTGACCGAGCGTACCAATTGCTCTCCCGTACCCAAGCCCAAGTAACGCCCGTTGTCCACCACAATGAACCCATCATTGAGATATCGCTGGTCTTGCGAGGTCAAGATGCCCACCAGCTCTTCAACATCGTGGTTGCGCTCAATCAGTCTAGGTTCGGTGTTGGCGCATTGCATGCACGACTTTTTCCCAAATATTTCTCTAAAGAATAAGGTGGCGTAACGGTCCATGAACTGCTGGCGGTTGATGATGCCAATGGGCCTGTCAGCCTCCAACACGGCCAAGGCATGCAGTTCAGAGCCCGCTAGAAACAAATCTGCCACGTCGTCAATGGTGGTGTGTTGTGACACTGTAGGCGCCTGAATCATGGACAAGTGCTTGAGCTGCCCTTGGCGTGTAGCTTGGGGGCGTTCAGGCATGACGGCCACACGGGAGTCCACCAGCACATCCACCGCGGGTTTCAAAATCTGCTGTACCGCCACAACATCGGGTTTGCCTAAAAAATAACCTTGCCCATAGGCAATGCCCAAATCTCTAAACACCCTCAGGTCATCGCCGGTTTCTATGCCCTCGGCCACCAATGCGGTATCGAAGATTTCTGCAATGTGCATCAAGGCCTGAATGGTTTTGAAGTTGTCTGGGCGGTTGGAAATGTCGCTACTGAAGTACTTGTCAATCTTCACCACCATGGGCTTGATTTGAGACCACAACCTCAGGCTCGAGCGTCCGTCGCCAAAATCATCCAAGGCAATGGAAAAACCCAAGCTCTGAATCACCTTAACCACGTCGGACAAGGCATCCATGTCCATCACGCGTTCATGCTCGGTCAGCTCTAGCACGATTTGCCTTGGCATGACCCCCAAACTGTGTGCCACCTGCGATAAGCGTTGCACCCCCACAATTTGCACACCTTGGATCAGCGCATTCGCGCTGATGTTGACAAACAGACGTCCTGGCTGTTTGAGTTGGCCCCATTGCTTAAGGGCCCGCAGCACACAGTGCACCTCAAACTCATAAAGAAAGCCAATTTTTTGCGCTGCCATCAAAATGGCATCGGCAGACTGAAGCTGAGAATGGACGGGTCCGCGAATTAAGGCCTCGTGGGCATAAACGGTCCCATTTTTTAAATTGGCAATGGGTTGAAACGCCACATAAAGCGCATCTTGTTGGAGCAATTGCAGCAATTCGCTGGGTGGATGCCGAGCATCTCTCCAAAACGAGCCATCCAACAAGCCCAAGTTCTCAAAAAATGCCATAAATGTTCA
>CAMAWQ010000077.1 GCA_945862005.1 Hylemonella gracilis
TCTCGATTCAATAATCGATCAACGAAAACCCCTAGATGTATCCACCACTACTGATTCCTTTTCAAGATGGAGACACGGATGGGTTTGCTGTTTTACCCACAATGTCCCAATTGATCACTGAATAAATATGATGAAACCAGAACCTTGCCTAGACGCAGGACAATTACTGACTGCCCAAGAGGCTAGTGCCATGTTGGGGATCAAACCTGCCACGCTTTACACCTATGTCAGCCGGGGGCTTTTGCACCCTTTGCGGCACGCCCATCGCAAAGCCAACCGCTATCTTTTAGAGGAACTTCAGAGCTTGAAGGTCCGAAGCAGCGTGAGACAAGGCAGCGGCCCAGTGGCTGCCGCCGCAATGCGCTGGGGCCAACCGGTTATCGAGACCTCGATCACCGAGATAGATGAAGATGGCCCACGCTATCGCGGATTTTTGGCTACGGATCTCGTCAGACACCCGGCTCGATTTGAAAATACCGCTGAACTGCTGTGGAGTGGATTGCAAACCGATAGTCCTCAAACATGGCCAGTCGAGACTATGAAAGTCGATGTAGCTCGTGCTCTGGAGGCCGTGTTGCAGCAAGGCTTTGTTAGGCCGCGCATGATGCGTGTTTTTTCAATTGTTGCGACGGTATTAGGTGATGGGACATTGGAGCAAGAGCTCCGTATGGGGTCGACAGAACGTTTGTCGCGGCAGATGCTTTTTGCTTTTGCCGGGGCTTGTGGGTTGCTCGGCCCACGAGGGGTGTACCTTCAGCCTCAAGTTGAGCAGTCTCTTGCGTTGCATGTGATGGAAGCCATGGGCGTAACTAAGGCACCAGCTCTCGAGCGTGCCATAAACACGGCACTGATACTTAGCGCAGACCACGAGCTCTCGCCAAGTACGTTTTCAGCGCGAATAGCCGCCTCTACGGGGGCCACTCTGCATGCGTGCATTGTTGCCGCTTTAGCTGCGCACCAAGGGGCGGCTCTGGCGGGGGGCGCCGATGCGGCCGAAGACTTGATTGAAAGCTTGCATTCAAATGCCGATTTGAAAAGCCGACTTGCTGAGGCCGAACTCAAAGGGCAGCGACTCCCAGGTTTCGGATTGCCCATTTACCCGAATGGCGATCCACGAGCAGCGCTGATGATCAAATTAGCCCAGCAAACAGCTCCGGGTTCTGCACAAGCAGACTTGGCGCTTCGTTTCGTGGAGGGCGTCAACGAACGACTTGGCTTGCATCCCAATATCGAAATGGGCTTGGTGGTGCTGTGCAATGCATGGCATATGCCAGCAAGAAGCGCTTGTGCGCTGTGGGGCATCGGCAGAACCGCTGGTTGGATCGCTCACACGCTGGAACAGCGGTTGGCCGGCTTCACCATAAGACCCAGGGGCTCGTATCAGGTGAGTCGTTGATGGATGGACTTCCCACGGTGCAGTAGACAACTCGGGCCTATGATTTCTTCATATGAGTAGACCATGTCACCACCACGTTTACCCCTGAAGAGCGTGTATTTTGAAATGTTCAGATGAGTTGGACTGATGTGGCTACGTCAGGCGGAATCCAGGCGTTCAGCCCTTGGTTGGCGAAATGAGCGCTAGTGGGTAGGATCATGATTATTTGAAGGGGATTTCAATGCGCTTTTATGCCACTTGCTGATTTTATTGACTGCAAGCTTGGCTGGATGTGTTAGTTGTTCACCTAATCTTGAATTGCTGGGACAAGATAAAGCCCAGGTAATTGAAAACATGGGGCCTCCTTCAATGGAAAGACAACTGGCTAATGGCTCACGTTTGGAATACCCGCGTGGACCTTTTGGCAAAAGTACCTATTTTGTTTTTCTGGATGCGCAAAGCAAGGTTACAGGCTGGGAAAACGTACTGAAGCCAGAGAATTTTGACAAAATTATGCGAGGCATGACTGCAAGTGACGTTGAGTTTCTGATTGGTCAATCGAAGTCAAATTTTGGTGTCGGCCAAAAGTCTCATAGGGTCTGGGAATATCCTTATGCCAACTCAATTTGTCGCGTATTCCAAGTTGAAATCACACCTGATGGCAAGGTTGATTCGACAGGATACGGTTATGCACCAGAATGTGGAAGCTCATGGTAAGACTGTTGAGTGTTGTAAAGATGAAAGTTGCGTTTTGCGAAAGGTCATCGGCGATCTCGCCATTTTCTAGAGTGGAATTCCCCCAAATCAATAGGCAAAAAATTAAGTATGAATTCGAATGGGGAGGTGGTCTTGCTGATCGATGTCTGTAGCTTGCTTTTGCACATCGACCGTGTAATATGCGTGCAATAACTCGACGAGATTCGAGGGCAAAAAGTCACCCAGAAGCCCTCAACGCAACAATTAGTTGCGTTACAAAGGAAAAAGCATCGCGCAAGGCGATGCTTTTTTAGGTGGCTCCTCGACCTGGGCTCGAACCAGGGACCTACGGATTAACAGTCCGGTGCTCTACCGACTGAGCTATCGAGGAACAAGCAGATGATTATAGACGTGTTTTCTTCTGTCAATAGATGGGGTAGCCCCTTAGAGGAGAGTCTCTAAACTACAACCGTGTTCGCAATGTCCGAACACTCTAAATACAGATCAATAGAGGAGACCAACATGTTCAATTTCACAGGTGGGCGTGCCTTGTTCAAGGCTCTTACCCGCAGTTTTATAGGCTTAGGGTTGTGTGGTGTGGTGAGCTGGGTGGGGGCGCAGGGCTACCCTAACAAGCCGATCAAAATGGTGGTGCCGTTTCCTGCAGGGGGTACTACTGATGTGGTGGCGCGGCTGATTGCCCAACGCATGAGCGAAAACATGGGGCAACAAGTGGTGGTGGACAACCGTGCGGGAGCCGGTGGCGCCATTGGTGCAGATGTGGTAGCGAAGGCCGCCCCTGATGGTTACACCATACTCATGCACAACCTCACGTTTCCTTTGTCATCGGTGGCGCAAACTTTGGCTAACCGCTCGCCCTTTAACCCCGACACAGACTTTGCGGGCATATCCATTGCGGTGTACGTGCCGTTTGTGTTGACCGCAAGCCCATCGGTACCCGCCAACAACCTCAAAGAGCTGGCTGAACTGTTGCGCAATAACAAGCAACTCCAATACAACTATGGCTCCACAGGTCCTGGGTCAGCGGTACACGTATTGGGTGAAGCCTTTAAGCGCGATGCCAAGGTGGACATGCAGCACATTCCCTTCAAGGGAGCTGCCCCCTTGAAGCAAGAAATGTTGGCTGGGCGCTTGCAAATTGGGGGCGATCAACTGTCTACCTCATTGGCAGAAATCCGTTCAGGCACGATCAAAGCGCTTGCCACCACAGCCAGCAAACGCATGACCACATTGCCTAATGTGCCCACCGTACGAGAGTTGGGTTATCCCAGCTTGGAGCTGGAAGGCTGGAATGGTTTGTTTGCCCCTGCCAAAACCCCGCGCGACATCATTGACCGTCTGCAACGCGAGGTGGTGGCCGCAGTCCGCCATCCTGATGTGGTCAAGCGCCTGACGGATATGGGCGCAGACCCCGTGGGTTCTTCGCCTGAAGAGCAGTTGGCGATGTTCAAAAATCAAATGGATCAGTTTCGCAGCGTCATCCGCGAGATGAAAATTGACCAATAGCTGATACAGGCCACCATCCTTTAAACTGAATGCTATGAAGCAAACAGAACCAGCAGCCAAGTCCAACCACTTTGGCATGCCCAGTTGGTTGTGGCTCTCCAGTTCTGAGGCAAACCGCACCAAGCCCCTAGTGGTGGGGGTTTGTGTGCTGATTGTGATGATGGCTTGGTCCGTCACAGCGCTTGAAGTGTGGTTCAACCGCCAAGAAGCCATTACTTCTCAAATTAAAAACAATTCCAATCTGGCCAAAAGTTTTCAAGAGCAAATTAACCGCTTGTTGGCTACCGTAGATCAAGCCACCATTCGGTTGGCAGATGAGGTGGTGCAGGGTAATGTTTCAAACAATGACTATGCACGCTTTGCAAGTGAAACAGGCTTGGTGCCCAACATACTGACCCAACTTGCTTGGGCGGATGATCAAGGTTTCTTTGTAGGTAGTAACTTGCCTTACGACTTAAAGAAGTCAGGCCCCATCAACCTCTCAGATCGTGAACACATCAAGTCCCATTTAGATCCGGAAATCGGCAAAGCTGCCGCAGGTCAGTTCTCAAAAGGAGGGCTCTTTATTGGCAAACCTGTGCTGGGTAAGTTGTCCAAAAAATGGACGATTCAGCTGTCTAGAGTGATTGAACGGCAAGATAAAAAAATGGGGGTTGCCGTGGCCTCCCTGAACCCAAACTATATTGAGGAAATCTTTGCCAGCGTTGATTTAGGGGCTGAGGGTGCAGTGTCTTTATTTGGAGATGACCGGGTCATCAGAGCCCGCGTCGTGGGTGGGCAGGCCACAGAAATAGGCGGCGTGGTTCCTAACAACAGCGGTTTGCAAGAAAGTTTGGTCCAAAAAGAAGGCAGCTACGTTCGTGTCAGCGGCATTGACAACAAAGAACGCATCATTGCCTACCACCGCATAGGCGACTACCCGTTAGCCGTTTTTGTTTCCACCACCACAAAAGAGGCTTTAGTCGAATGGCGCACCTCAGCTTTTGCTGCAGTGTTGTTGTGTTTGGCTTTCACCTTGGCGGTGTCGTTGGCTACCTTGGTGTTGCTCGCCAGCCTGCGGCACATGGAGGAACAAAATGCGGCTCTTAAAGTCAGCGAGCAAAAAGCCTTATCCGCCAATAAAGCCAAAAGTGAATTTTTAGCGGCTATTTCCCATGAATTGCGCACCCCCTTAACCAGTATTCGCGGTTTTGCGGAGCTCCTGGAAACCCGCTTAGATAAGCCCAACCAAAAAGAGCAAGCGGGTTTGATTCGGCGCGGCGCAGAGCACTTGAATTCTCTGTTGTCTGAAATTTTGGACTTTGCCAAGGCCGAAACTGGTGCCATGGCCATTACGTTGGAATCCAACAATGTTCGTACCTTGGTGAAGTCTTGCACCGACCTGTTTGGAGTCACCGCTGCCAGCAAAAACTTGGAATTCAGGGTGCATGTGAACCCCGATGTGCCCGAAATGATTTTGTGTGATGGTTTGCGGCTCAAGCAAATCTTGAACAACTTGCTCTCTAACGCCCTCAAGTTCACTCAAAACGGGTATGTGGCTTTAGAGGTGTCCGTGACCACCACACACATCAGCTTCAGCGTGGTGGACACCGGCCCCGGCATTGCGGAGCACAAGCATGAAATGGTGTTTGAAAAATTCCGTCAGGCCGATGAACGGGTCAGCTATGAGCACGGGGGCACTGGTTTGGGCTTGGCGCTGTCTAAGGCTTTGGCTGAGTTGATGTCCGGCATTATCGAGCTGGAGTCCAAAGTGGGCGAGGGGTCTCGCTTTACTTTGGTGTTGCCCCTTCATCAGTCAAAAGATTTGGCCCCAGTCAGCTCTAGCACTGCACCATCAGCTTCATAAGCCGCTGGGCTTGTATCTCCGGCTGGTCTGTGGCTAGGTTTGTAGCCACCAAGGCTCTGACTACCGCAATAGACCCCACGCCCGTTTCAAGCACCTCAGAAAATTGTTCTGCGCCAATGCCGCCTATGGCTACTAGTGGGTATTGCTGCATGAGGCGCGCATAGGCATGCAAGCGCCCTAAACCCTGTGGTGCAGTTGCCATGCGCTTGAGTGTGGTGGGAAACACGGCGCCCATGGCCAAGTAGCTGGGCCTCACGGCGTGGGCGCGCAGCATTTCGGCGTAGCCATGAGATGACAAACCCAAGCGAATGCCTGAGGCACGCAGTTGTTCAAGTGGCGCAGTGTCCATGTCTTCTTGCCCCAAATGCACTCCGTAGGCACCGGCTTCTAGTGCGGCCTGCCAATGGTCGTTGATGAACAGCAGGGCTCCCGTACCTTGCACAGCTTTGACTGCAGCTTCCACCTCGCGCTGAATGGCTTGAGCATCTTCAGACTTAAAACGCAACTGCACGGTGGGCACACCCGCTTGTGCCATTCGAGCCACCCAAGCTGCATCGGGCAGCACGGCATACAGACCAAGCTTGTGCGGGCAGGGCGCAAATGCGGGACTATGAGAGTTTGCAGAGTCCAAGTGCATGCCAAAGTCCACCGGTTCATGCGGCCAAAGAGAGGCGTCGCATTCATCAAGCCTTTCACTTTGAGCTTGCCAAGCGCGGGCCACGCATTCGGCATCGGGTTCAATAAACCCCATGTCAAGGCATGCCACCTTGGCCGCACGGAATATGGAGTGGGCTTGCGTGAACACCTTGGGTTCCAAAGTCAGAGAGTCCAGCACAGGCAAGCCCATACGCTCATGGTGGGCTTGGACGATGGCGTGGCTTAAGGCCTGTTCTTCTGAACTTAAAAGTTGCGGATCTGAAAAGCGCGAATCCATATAAAGCTCTAAGAGGTCTAGGGCTGGTGCCAAAAAGGCGTGCCCATGACCGGCGTGCTGGGCTGTGCAGAGTCTTGTTCCAGCATGGCACCCGCCAACCAGGCATCTCGCCCGGCCTGCGTGGCTCCAGCAAAGGCGCCTGCCATGACCACGGGGTCCTGCGCCAAAGCCACGGCGGTATTGAGCAACACCCCGTCGTAACCCCACTCCATCACCTGGCAGGCGTGCGAAGGTTTGCCCAAACCTGCGTCCACAATCATGGGGACCTTAAGACGGTCGCGCAGCATGCGCATGGCGTAGGGGTTGACTGGGCCTTTGCCCGTACCAATGGGGGCGGCCCAAGGCATCACGGCTTGGCAACCCGCATCCACCAGTTTTTGGCACAAAACCAAGTCTTCGGTGCAGTAGGGCAAAACCTTAAAA
Organism: Hylemonella gracilis; assembly: GCA_945862005.1. Classification (GTDB taxonomy): domain Bacteria; phylum Pseudomonadota; class Gammaproteobacteria; order Burkholderiales; family Burkholderiaceae_C; genus Hylemonella; species Hylemonella gracilis_D. The sequence goes on from CAMAWQ010000077.1 coordinate 6,802, forward strand.
CCCTCTTGAATCAACAGGGTGGCGGCCTGAACCAAATTGAGGGTGTCAGGTTGCAAGGTGTAGTCGTCACCAATAAGTTCTAACTTGATCCAGGGTGTTTCAAACACTTCTCGCGCCATTTGCGCGGTGGCCATAACCTCTTGGATGCTGTGACAACCCGCGGTGTTGGGCAACACCGGAATATTGAATGCTTTAAGCAGCTGCCAAAAGCTTTGGCCATGCTCTTGGGTTTGGGCGCTTTGCCGACGCAAAGACGCCGTGAGCATACAAGGTTGGGACACCTCAATGGCCGATTGGAGCACCGCAGGCGATGGATAGCGAGATGTACCGAGCAGCAAGCGGCTGTGAAAAGTTTCGCCGTAAAGAACGAGGGGGTCTGGAGCGCGAGGGGTCATAAATGGGCGTAAAACCTGAGTCTAGCCGCCCGTCACAGGCGCAATGATTTCCACTTCATCATCTGGGGCCAAGAGTCGGTTCACGTATTCAGACTTGGGCACAAACTGGGTATTGACGGCCACCGCAAAAGGCGGCTGTGGGTTGAGGGCCGCTATAGCCTGT
>CAMAWQ010000078.1 GCA_945862005.1 Hylemonella gracilis
TGGGCGTGGCCGATGCGCTCAAGGGTCAAGTGGCGATGGCGTTTGTGGTGCCTCGCGACAACCACTACCTGCAAGAGGATGCAGCCAAGCTGCGTTTGGAAGGCGAGATCATGAAGCTGGTGGATAGCCAATTGGGTGCTGTGGCGCGGCCAAGCAGGGTCTTGTTTGTGAGCCTTTTGCCTAAAACCCGCAGCGGCAAGTTGTTGCGTCGCGCCTTGCAAGCGGTATGCGAGGGGCGTGACCCAGGCGACCTCACCACCATGGACGATCCTGCTGCTTTGCAGCAAGTGCGAAGCTTGTTCACTTAAGCGTGGCACAATCCGCCCAGATTAGTGATTCAGGTCCTTCCCAGCCACTGTCGCATCCGCCAACCGGTTCAGCCGTGTCGCGGAAGGTTTTTTTAACCAGCTAAAAGTTTCCTCAAGGGGAACGGAGGTCAGCGTTTCGTGAGTGCATCAACTTCAGGGTCCAAGTCTGTTTATCAGACTTACAGCGACAACACCTATCTCTTTGGCGGCAATGCCCCCTATGTCGAAGAGATGTATGAAAACTATTTAGCCAACCCCGGTAGCGTCCCAGACAATTGGCGCGAGTACTTTGACGCGCTGCAGCATGTGCCCGCGGTTGATGGCTCGCAGGCCAAAGACGTGCCACATTTGCCCGTGATCAACGCCTTTGCCGAGCGTGCCAAGCAAGGCGGCACTAAGGTGGTGGTGGCCAGCGGGGCTGACTCCGAAATGGGTCGCAAGCGCACCGCCGTACAGCAGCTGATTGCCGCTTACCGCAATGTGGGCCAGCGCTGGGCCGACTTAGACCCCCTAAAGCGCACCGAGCGCCCTGAAATTCCAGAGCTGGAGCCGTCTTACTACGGCTTTTCAGATGCCGACCAAGAAATTTTTTTCAACACCAGCAACACATTTTTTGGCAAAGACACCATGTCGATGCGCGAGCTGCTCAATGCTTTGCGTGAAACCTACTGCGGCACCATTGGGCCGGAGTACATGTACATCTCCGACCAAGCGCAAAAGCGCTGGTGGCAGCAGCGTTTGGAGTCGGTGCGCAGCAAACCCAACTTCACCGCTGACCAGAAAAAACACATTTTGGACCGATTGACCGCAGCTGAAGGTTTAGAGCGGTTTTTGCACACCAAATATGTAGGCCAAAAGCGTTTCTCGCTTGAAGGTGGCGAAAGTTTTATTGCAGCCATGGACGAGCTGGTGCAGCAGTCTGGCATGAAGGGTGTGGAGGAAGTGGTGATTGGCATGGCCCACCGTGGTCGCTTGAATGTGCTGGTCAACACCATGGGCAAAATGCCCAAAGACCTGTTTGCTGAATTCGACCACACCGCCCCTGAAGACTTGCCAGCTGGTGACGTGAAGTATCACCAAGGCTTCAGCTCAGACATCACCACCCCCAAAGGTCCTTTACACTTGAGCTTGGCCTTCAACCCGTCTCACTTGGAAATTGTGAACCCCGTGGTGGAAGGCTCGGTTCGTGCTCGTATGGATCGCCGCGCCGACCCGTTAGGTAAGCAGGTGTTGCCGGTGTTGGTGCACGGAGATGCGGCATTTGCTGGTCAGGGCGTGATTCAAGAAACCTTGGCGCTTGCACAAACCCGCGGCTACTCCACAGGCGGCACGGTGCACATCGTGATCAATAACCAAATTGGCTTTACCACCTCCGACCCGCGAGACAGCCGCTCCACGCTGTACTGCACCGATGTGGTCAAAATGATTGAAGCCCCCGTGCTGCATGTGAATGGTGACGACCCAGAGGCCGTGGTGTTGGCGACCCAGTTGGCATTGGACTACCGCATGGAGTTCCATAAAGACGTGGTGGTGGACATCATTTGCTTCCGCAAACTCGGCCATAACGAGCAAGACACCCCTTCATTGACACAGCCGCTCATGTACAAGCGCATTGGTGCCCACCCCGGCACTCGTAAGCTTTATGGCGACAAATTGGTCGCCCAAGGTGTGTTGGGTGCCACGGGTCCTGATGACATGGTCAAAGAATTCCGCGCCGCCATGGACGAAGGTAAGCACACGGTTGACCCCGTGATGACTAACTTTAAAAACAACTACGCGGTGGATTGGTCGCCGTTTTTAGGCAAGAAGTGGACCGACGCAGGCGACACCGCTGTACCACTAGCCGAGTGGAAGCGTTTGGCGGAGCGCATCACCACCATTCCACCCAACATCACGCCTCACCAGTTGGTGAAAAAGGTCTACGACGACCGAGCTGCCATGGGCCGCGGCGATATTCCAGTGGATTGGGGTATGGGCGAGCACATGGCATTTGCCTCTCTGGTGGCCAGTGGTTATCCCGTGCGTTTGTCTGGCGAAGACTGTGGCCGTGGCACCTTTACCCACCGCCATTCGGTCATACATGACCAAAACCGCGAGAAGTGGGACATCGGTACCTACACCCCGCTCAAGCATGTGGCCGACAACCAAGCCCCGTTTTTGGTCATTGACTCCATCTTGTCTGAGGAAGCCGTCTTAGGCTTTGAGTACGGCTACGCGTCCAACGACCCCAACACTTTGGTGATTTGGGAGGCTCAGTTTGGTGACTTCGCCAACGGAGCTCAAGTGGTGATCGACCAGTTTATTGCGTCGGGTGAAGTCAAATGGGGCCGCGTGAATGGCATCACCTTGATGTTGCCTCATGGCTACGAGGGCCAAGGCCCTGAGCACAGCTCAGCGCGTATTGAGCGCTTTATGCAATTGGCAGCAGACACCAATATGCAAATTGTGCAGCCCACTACGGCCAGCCAAATCTTCCATGTGCTGCGCCGTCAGATGATTCGCAATCTGCGCAAGCCGCTCATCATCTTCACGCCCAAGTCGCTATTACGAAACAAAGACGCCACCTCGCCTTTGAGTGAGTTCACCAAAGGTGGTTTCCAAACCATCATTCCTGAAAACAAAGAACTCAATGCTGATAAGGTCAAGCGCATCTTAATGTGCTCGGGCAAGGTGTATTACGACTTGGTCAAAAAGCGCGAAGAAAAAGGCGCTGACGATGTGGCCATTTTGCGGGTGGAACAGCTCTATCCTTTCCCGCACAAAGTGTTTGCTGCTGAGCTCAAAAAGTACCCTAATGTCACCGAGATTGTGTGGTGCCAAGATGAGCCGCAAAACCAAGGCGCGTGGTTTTTTGTGCAGCACTACATCTTTGAAAACATGCTTGAAGGTCAAAAACTGGGTTATTCCGGTCGTGCCGCCTCGGCATCTCCAGCCGTGGGTTACTCACACCTGCACCAGGATCAGCAAAAAGCTTTGGTGGACGGTGCGTTCGCCAAGCTCAAAGGCGCTGTGCTCACCAAATAAATCCCATCCTCATTAAATCTTTGAAAGAATTCTCATGGCGATCGTAGAAGTCAAAGTTCCTCAGCTGTCTGAGTCGGTATCTGAGGCCACCATGTTGCAATGGAAGGTCAAGGTCGGAGACGCTGTGTCATCTGACCAAATCCTGATTGAAATTGAAACCGACAAGGTGGTGTTGGAAGTTCCTGCTCCTTCGGCGGGCGTGGTGTCTGAAATATTGGTGACCGATGGCGGTACCGTCATTGCTGAGCAACTGATTGCGCGCATTGACACCGATGGCAAAGTGGCTGCGGGTTCAGCATCTCCAGCTTCATCAGCCTCATCAGCTCCTGCCGCTGTTGCGCCAGCTGCAAGTTCTGCCGTCCAAGCACCAGCGTCTTCTTCCATGGCGGGAGTGGCTATGCCAGCTGCTGCCAAGCTGATGGCTGATAACCAATTGGCTGCAGGTTCTGTTGCAGGATCGGGTAAAGATGGTCGTGTGACCAAGGGTGATGTGCTGACTGCGGTGGCCGGCGGCGCCAAGCCTGCTGCAATACCTACGGGTGTTCCAACCTCATCATTGCCTCAAGTGTCTGCTCCGGCACCCAATTTGGGTGACCGCCCAGAGCAGCGCGTTCCCATGACCCGCTTGCGTGCCCGTGTGGCCGAGCGTTTGTTGCAGTCTCAAGCTACCAACGCCATCTTGACCACCTTTAACGAGGTCAATATGGCGCCGGTCATGGAGATGCGTAAAAAGTTCCAAGAAAAGTTTGAAAAAGAGCATGGCGTCAAGCTGGGCTTTATGAGCTTTTTTGTTAAAGCCGCCGTGCATGCACTAAAAAAGTATCCAGTGCTCAATGCTTCTGTAGACGGCAATGACATCGTCTACCACGGCTACTTTGACATTGGTATTGCCGTGGGCTCGCCCCGTGGGTTGGTGGTGCCTATTTTGCGCAATGCCGACCAAATGAGCTTTGCCGAAGTTGAAAAGAAAATTGCCGAATTCGGTAAAAAGGCCAGCGAAGGCAAACTGGGCATTGAAGACATGACCGGCGGCACCTTCTCCATCTCCAATGGAGGTGTGTTTGGTTCTATGTTGTCCACGCCTATCATCAACCCACCGCAAAGCGCCATTTTGGGCGTGCACGCCACCAAGGAGCGCGCTGTGGTTGAAAACGGTCAAGTGGTGGTGCGCCCCATCAACTACTTTGCCATGAGCTATGACCACCGCATCATCGACGGCCGCGAGGCTGTACTGGGCTTGGTGGCCATGAAAGAGGCTCTTGAAGATCCTGCCCGTTTGTTGTTTGACATTTAAGGACCAACCATGAATAAAACGTTTGACGTGGTGGTCATTGGCGCAGGTCCTGGGGGCTACATTGCCGCCATTCGTGCCGCGCAATTGGGCATGAATGTGGCCTGTATTGACGAATGGAAAAATGCCGCTGGGGGCCCAGCCCCGGGAGGCACTTGCACCAACGTGGGTTGCATTCCCTCTAAGGCCTTGTTGCAGTCTTCAGAACATTTCGAACAAGCCAACCACCACTTTGCAGACCACGGTATAGATATCAAAGGCATTTCGCTTGATGTGGAGCGCATGATTGGCCGCAAAGACGCGGTGATCAAGCAAAACAACGAGGGCATTTTGTATCTGTTTAAAAAGAACAAAGTGACCTTCTTGCATGGACGCGGATCTTTTGTGTCCACTGGACCAGAAGGTTTTTGTATCCAAGTCAGCGGCGCCAACTCCGAGCAGATCACCGCCAAACAGGTGGTGGTGGCTACCGGTTCCAATGCACGTTCATTGGCTGCTGCACCGTTTGACGAAGAGCATATTTTGTCTAACGACGGCGCGTTGCGTATTGGTTCTGTGCCCAAGCGATTGGGCCTGATTGGTTCTGGCGTGATTGGTCTTGAAATGGGTTCTGTCTGGCGTCGTTTGGGCGCGGACGTCACAGTTTTAGAAGGCATGCCCACATTCTTGGGGGCAGTAGATGAGCAAATTGCCAAAGAGGCCAAAAAAGCGTTTGACAAGCAAGGCTTGAAAATTGAACTTGGCGTCCAAGTGGGCGACATTAAGCTGGCTAAAAAGGGTAAGCACACCGAAGTGCAAGTGGCTTACAAAAATGCCAAGGGCGAGTCCATTGCTTTAGAAGTGGACAAGCTCATTGTGTCCATTGGTCGCGTGCCCAACACCGTTGGATTGAATCCAGAAACCGTAGGTTTGAAGTTGGACGAGCGTGGCGCGGTGGTTGTGGATGAAGAATGCCGCACCTCAGTGCCCGGTATTTGGGCGGTGGGCGATGTGGTGCGCGGACCTATGCTGGCCCACAAGGCCGAAGAAGAAGGCGTGGCGGTTGCCGAGCGTATGGCTGGCCAACATGGCCATGTGAACTTCAATACCATTCCTTGGGTCATTTACACCAGCCCTGAAATTGCCTGGGTGGGGCAAACTGAGCAGCAGCTCAAGGCCAGTGGCCGTGCTTACAAGTCTGGCACTTTCCCGTTTTTAGCCAATGGCCGTGCACGCGCTTTGGGCGACACCACGGGTATGGTCAAAATGCTTGCAGACTCAGTGACTGATGAAATATTGGGTGTGCACATCGTGGGCCCCATGGCCAGCGAGCTGATTGCCGAATGCGTGATGGCCATGGAATTTAGGGCCAGCAGCGAAGACATTGCCCGTATTTGCCACGCACACCCCTCATTGAGTGAATCCACCAAGGAAGCTGCTCTGGCAGTGGATAAACGCACTTTGAACTTCTAAGGCGCAGCGTTTGTCGTCTGTTTTAGAGGCTTACCAGGCAGAGCTGAAGCAGCGGGGTTACCAAAGTGACCCCGCTCAACTTCGGGCTGTTCAAGCTTTAGACCGCTGCGCCACCGAGTGGGGGGAGTACAAGGTCAAGCGTTCCAATGCTATTAAAAAGTTCCTAAACCACCCCGACATTCCTCAGGGGGTGTATTTGTTTGGCGGCGTGGGGCGCGGCAAAAGCTTTTTGATGGATTTGTTTTACAACGCGGTGCCGCTCAAGCGTAAAACGCGTTTGCATTTTCATGAATTCATGCGTGAAGTGCACCGCGAATTGGCGGACCTTCAAGGCACGGTCAATCCTCTTAATGCGCTTGCAAAGCGCATGGCACTGAAGTTCAAGCTCATTTGCTTTGATGAATTTCATGTGGCTGATATCACCGATGCCATGATTTTGCATAGGCTGTTGGCGGCATTGTTTGAAAACCAAGTGGGTTTTGTGGCCACCTCCAACTTCAAGCCCAATGACCTCTATCCCAATGGTCTGCACCGCGACCGGATCATGCCCGCCATTGAGTTGCTCAATCGAAAGCTCGAAGTGCTGAATGTGGACAACGGTACCGATTACCGTCGACGCACTCTAGAGCTGGTGACCACCTACCATACCCCTTTAGGCCCCGAAGCTGACGCCGCCATGAATGATGCTTTCAATCAACTGGCGGAATCTGCGGATGAAAACCCCTTATTGCGCATAGAGTCGCGTGAGATTCGAGCGCGGCGCAAAGCCGGTGGCGTGGTGTGGTTTGACTTCAGGGTGCTGTGCGGTAGCCCGCGTTCTCAAAACGATTATTTAGAGCTGGCCTCTCAGTTCCACACCGTGATGCTCAGCCATGTGCCGCACATGCCGGTGAACATGGCTTCTGAGGCCCGACGCTTTACTTGGTTGGTGGACGTGTTGTACGACCGCAGGGTCAAGCTCATCATGTCGGCTGCAGTGCCACCCGAAGAGTTGTACACCCAAGGCCCCTTGGCGCATGAGTTTCCCCGAACCGTGTCGCGCCTGAACGAAATGCAGTCGCAAGAGTTTTTGGCCCTAGACCGTCGTTTGGTCAATACTCGTCTGACATGAAACCCATCTTTACCATGAGTCCTAAGTCCTTGGA
>CAMAWQ010000079.1 GCA_945862005.1 Hylemonella gracilis
TTGGTGATGTAGTTGACAACGCCAGGGGGGAAGCCAGCTTCTTGAAACGACTCAACAATCAGTTGATGCGTTTTGGGGCAGTTCTCAGAGCCTTTCAAAATAACGGTATTGCCGCATGCCAAGGGCGTGGCAATGGCCCGAACCCCCAAGATAACGGGAGCATTCCAAGGGGCAATACCCAAAATAACACCGGCTGGTTGACGAATGCCCATAGCCAAACTGCCAGGCACATCGGAGGGGATGACTTCGCCAGATACCTGTGTGGTTAGTGATGCTGCTTCTCTAATCATGCCGGCAGCCAAGAAGACATTGAAGCCAGCCCACATGCCCGTAGCACCTGTTTCCTCAGGCACCGCCTTCACAAACTCAGGCGTTTTGGCTTCGAGTTTTTCAGCTGCTTTTAAAAGCAAGGCACGTCTTTCGTTAGGGCCCACATCAGACCAAGTTTTGAAGGCCTCGGCAGCTGCCTCAACAGCCAAGATAGCGTCAGCAGTGGATGCTGCAGGTGCGCGCGTGGCCACGGTGCCATCAAGGGGGTTTCGACGCTCAAAGGTAGCGTTGTTTTCGGCACTCACTTTGAGGCCATTGATGAGCATTGACATATCTGACATAGCGTGTTTCCTTAAAGTCTTCAGAAATTAATTGGATCGCACCGTTTTTTCAAGTGCTTGGGAAGCGGTGCGTGTGTCGCTGGCAGCTGCGCCCAAATAGGCTTCTTGAATGACGCTAGATCGAGCCAACAACTTGGATGAGCCATGGGCCACCAGTGCACCTCGCTCAATCACATAGCCGCGGTCAGCCACTGCCAAGGCTTTGCGCACGTTTTGCTCCACCATTAACACGGTGGTACCTTGGTCTGCAATGCGGCGAGTCATGGCCAGCAATTCATCTACCATGCGGGGCGCTAAACCCAAGGAAGGCTCGTCAAGCATGAGCAAGCGAGGAGCAGACATCATGGCGCGCGCAATGGCCACCATTTGCTGTTCGCCACCGCTCATGGTGCCGGCCAATTGAGTGGCACGTTCGCGCAGTTTGGGGAAGTCTTGCAGAACCATTTCCAGACGCTCCTGGCGTACGTTTGGTTTTTGCAGCCAACCTCCGAGTTCGAGGTTTTCGAGCACGGTCATTTGCGGGAACAACTGGCGGCCTTCAGGTACCAAGGCCATGCCGGCTTCTACAATTTCGTGCGGTTTTTCGGGCAAGTCTTCGCCGTCCAGCAGCACCTCGCCGCGCATGGGAATTTGTCCAGACAAGGCGCGCAGCAAAGTAGTTTTGCCAGCTCCATTGGGGCCCAAAATGACAGTGAGCCCTGGCAGCACATCGAAGTTGAGTTGGCGAATGACTTCAAACGGGCCATAGCCTGCGCTCAATCCGCGCACGCGCAACTGTGCTTTGCCCGAGCCACCCAGCACAAACGCTTGCGGTCTGAACCACATCATGTCAGGCCCTCTGAATCATTGACCATTTCATCGCCCAGGTAAGCTTCAACCACTTCTTTGTTGAGAACCACATCGGAAGGTTTGCCATCTGCAATCTTCTTTCCTTGGTTAAGCACAATCACGCGCTCAACATGCTTGAGCAACACCTTCACTGCGTGCTCAATCCAAATGACAGAGAGGTCTAACTCATCGCGCAAACGCCTTATAAGTCGTGCCATTTCTTCGACTTCAATTTCAGTAAGGCCTGCAGCCACTTCGTCTAAAAGCAAAATGCGGGGGCGCGTTGACAAAGCCATGCCAATTTCTAAAACGCGCTGCTGCGAAGGTGTAATGGCCCCGGCAGGCAGTTGTGCAAGCTCTGACAAACCAATGACCGACAAAATGCTGGCGGTATCGCGCAGTGCCCAAGGCACTCCTTTTTCTTCACCCCAAAACACATACTTGCGGGGCCTGCGTCCGGCAAACATCAAACCAAACCGAATGTTCTCGCTCACGGGCAAGTCGCTGAACACCCGCGGCGTTTGAAAAGTTCGGGCAAGCCCACGCTTTGCAAACTGGTGTGGCAAAGCGCCCGTCAAAGATCGACCATCCACTTTGAGTTGGCCTGAAGTGAGCGGTGTCACGCCAGAGATGGCATTGAAAAAGGTGGTCTTGCCTGCGCCGTTGGGCCCCATGATGCCCACCAGTTCGCCTGCCGTGATGTTCATGCTGACAGCGTCAACGGCTGTTAAGCCTCCAAAGCGCACCGTCACGTCATTCGCTTGAAGCAAATAGTTTTCAGAGACCGACAATTCGTCTCTCCTTGGCGCGTTGCTTGTCGCGGGCTTTATCGCCACTCCATTCGTAGCGTGTTTCCTGGTACCACTGACGCATGTCGCGATACCAGTCTTTGAAGGTTTGCCAGCGCATGGAGGCCAAGCCGCCCGGTAAATAAAGCACGCTCAAAATGAGCAAGAGACCTAGAGTCATCATGTAAATTTGAGGTGCTTGCAAACGCAGTGTTTCAGCCAAGATACTGAACACAATGGCTGCAATAAGAGGGCCCCACAGAGTCATGGCGCCGCCAATGAGTGCAATCAAAACTGTTTGAAAACCAATGAACGGGTTGAATGCAGTATGTGGATCGATGTAGGTCCACCGCACGGCCATGGCGGCGCCTACGCCACCCGCCACGGCGGCCGTGAAAGCAAAGCCTGCCACCTTCACCCAGCGGGTGTTCACGCCCAAAGTTTGCGAGCGTTGTTCATCACCGCCGATGCCTAACAGGGCCAAGCCAAAGCGCGTTCGACGCAGACCAATAGAAAGTGCAACTGTGACAACAGCCAGCAGCAACACCGTGTGATAGATGGTGCTCATATCGGGCACTGTGGTGAGCACGCGGCCCACTGTGCCATGCACAGATTTTTCGTAATAGCTGATGGCGTGTCTTATGAGTTCAGCCATGCCAAATGTGAGCACCGCAAAGTAAGTGCCCCGCAAATGCAAAACGGCGAGTCCCATCACAACGGCAACGGCCGCTGCAATCCCAGCACCCAATGCGATGGCACTCGCCCATGCCATGGTGTCCAAATTCATAGCTGTGGTGTAAGCACCCAAACCAAAAAACGCCGATGTGGCCAAAGACAAGTAGCGAGAGCTACCGCAAAAAAAGCCCCAACTGGTCGACAAGGCCACATACATCAAGCACGTCAGTGCCATAGAGAGTGCAAACTCACTGCCATAACTGGGTAGGGCCAGTGCCCATCCAGTGAGGCCAAATAGCACCAGGACATCTCGCCAAAGATTTGCGTTGGTATTCATTTGCTAAACAAGCCTTTAGGGCGAAACAGCAACACGCCAATGAACACCACATACGACAGCAGTGCTTTGAGTGAGGGATTGGTAAAGTGCATGCCAAATGCTTCGATCACACCCAGTAGCAAGCCGCCTGCCAGTGCGCCTCCCATGCTGCCAAAGCCGCCTAGGGTGATCACAATCAAGGCCGTGACGGTGTAAGGCTCGCCCATGGCGGGCGAGATGGTGTAGGCCATGGACAACAAACAACCGGCCAAACCCGAGAGTCCGAGGCCAATGCCAAACATCAGGGGGTGCAAAGTGCGTGTGTTGATGCCAACCAGTTGCGCGCCTACTTGAGACTGCATGAGTGCACGTACACCTTTGCCCAACAAAGTTTTACGCAGCAAAACCATCAAGCCCAAACTGAAAATCAAGGCCATGACAAACACCAGCAATTTATTGCCTGCAAATTGCGCACCGCCCAGGGCGACCGGATCTGCCATGTAGTCATATCCCCGAAGCTCGCCTCCCCAAATGGAGGAGACCAAGTTTTGGATAAGGAACATCAAGCCAAAAGCCACCATCAAGCCTCGAGCCTCGAAGATGTCGATGTTGGGTGAGGTTGCCGTTAAGCGCCTAAAGCACAGCCAATGAATGGCAAGGCCCAGGCCCAAGAGCACCACAAAAGAGACGGGAATCATCAGGAGGGGCGAAATTCCAAAACTGGTTTGCACCATCCATGTAAGGTAGGCACCCAGCATCAAAAATTCACCATGCGCAATGTTGAGAATGCGCATCAGGCCGTATTGCAAATTCAGCCCTAGCGCAACCAACGCATAAATGCCGCCTGTGATGAGCCCGCTGACGATCAGCTCAAACCAAGCGGTGGCAGACACAAATCATTACCAAGCTGGTTTGTTGGGGTTGATCTTGGCAGTAGCGAGCTTGAGCGGCCAGACCACTTCAAATTCACCGTTTTGCCATTGGCTCACAGTGCCGGGTGTGGCAATGTTTTCGCTGCCAGAAAACTTCACATCGCCAATGATGGTTTTGTGGTTGGTGTTGGCAATGTAGTCGCGCAAAGCTTTGCGGTCTAAACCAACTTGCTTCACGCCAGCGGTCAAAATTTCCAGACCTGCCCATGTGTGGCCGCTGGCCCAACGATCGGGTTCTTTGCCGCCATACTTTTTGGTGTGTGCGTCAAAATAAGCTTTAGCACCAGGGCTGGTTTTGGCGTTCCAAGAACCCATGCCCATCACGCCTTCTGCGCCTGCGGGCGTCATGACGTTGCGGTACAACTGGAAGGCGGTGCCTACTGAAGCGTAGAAGAACTTGGGGTTAAAGCCCACTTCTTTGGACTGACGGCTGGCCAAAATAGTGTCGGGTGGGTAGGTAAAGCCCACAAATGCGTCTGGGTTCTTATCCTTGATAGCACGCAACACAGGCGACAAATCTTTCACGCCGCTTGGGTAGCTTTTCTCTTCAATCATCTGAATGCCGCTGCCTTGGAGCGCAACTTTCAGTGCTGCGTAGTTTTCCAAACCAAACAAGTCGTCAACATAAATACAGGCGATGGTTTTAACGCCATTGGCCTTGAACATGTCAACCAAAGCATTGGTCATGGGCTGGGGCTGTTGCAGCAGCAAGAAGAAGTAGGGAAGCTTCATCTCAATCAATTTTCTACTGAGCGCCGTGGGGGCCAAAAACGGATAGCCAAAACGGTTGGCCAATGGGGCTACCGCAAAGTTGGCATTGCTGCCCCAAGGTGGCAAGACCAAGTCGACCTTGTCAGAGCCCATCAGTTTTTCGTAGGTGCGAACGCAGGTTTCCACATCACTGCGGTCGTCGGAGCTGATGAGTTCAATAGGGCGTTTCACGCCTTTGACATCCAGACCGCCTTGGGCATTGACTTGCTCAGCCCACAAAAGGTAGTTGGGCTCTTGGCTCACTTGCGCGCCACCCGTCCATGGACCTGTGCGGGCCATGGCGTAGCCAATGCGTACGGACTTGGTTTGTGCATGAATTGCGGGTGCAAGGCTGGCAACGCCGAGGGCTGCAGCACCTTGAAGTACTTGTCGACGCGATGTCATGGGGAGTCTCCTGAAGGTAAATTTAGCCGCGAATGCTACCAACTTTGAAAAGCCCTACCCAATAAATGGGGTCATAAAAATGGACAAGCATTTCAACCATGTGAGGCCAAGCATCGCCCCTTGGAAGCCCTCACCCCACGCAAAAACCTGCTCTGCGCCCGCAGTGAGGCCGTGCCTGGCCGATCCCCCCCCGAGCTGATCGACCTCATAGTCCGGTGCCGGTTGCGCAAATCGATCTGTACCTTAGCCACAGCGGCATCAGCGTACCCTCGAGTACGGGACAACCCTGTTGATTCGGGGTGATGCATGGGGTTATGGTCAACACTATTACATCAGTGTAGATATGGGGGTAATTTCATGAAGTCTCGTGCATACATCTTGACCTGCGCATTGGCCTGCTTGCTGAACACGCCATCATGGGCACAGCAATGGGTTCCAAATAAACCTGTGCGATTGATCGTTCCCCAAGTGGCGGGTGGCGGTGCTGACGCCATTGGGCGAGTGATTGCCCAAGGCATTTCAGATCAGATTGGGCAAGCTGTGGTGGTGGACAACCGCGCTGGCGCTAATGGCGGCGTGGGGGTTGAGGCCTTGATGCGCGCACCTGCAGACGGCTACAACCTGTTGCTGGTGTTCACGTCTTTAATGACCCTCAATCCCGCTGTGTACACCAAGCTCAGCTATGACCCGCTTAAGGATTTGATAGCACTGGGTGGTATTTGCGAGGTGCCTTTGGTCATGTTGGCCAGCCCCTCTATTGCTGCCAACAGTGCCCCCGAATTAGTGGCAGCAGACAAAGCCAACCCTAAAACCATATTTGCAGCGTCCAGTGGCAATGGTGCTTTTTCTCATTTGATGATTGAAATGATGAACAGCCGTACCGGCACTACGTTCACGCACGTGCCTTTTAAAGGTGAGGCGCCCGCTATACAAAATTTGATGGCCAATCAAGGCATGATGATTTACATCGGCACACCGGCATTGGCTATCGCCAATAAAGACACGGGCAAACTTAAACTGTTGGCGGTGACCACCAAACAACGCATGCCCCAACTGCCCGATGTGAAAACCTTGGCAGAGCAGGGTTACACCGATTTCAATGAAAGCTTTTGGTACGGTGTTGTGGCTGCTCAAGGCACCCCTGCCCCTATCGTGGAGGCATACAACAAGGTAATGGGTGATATGGCTCGCTCCACCCAAGTGCAAAACAACTTGGGGCGCTTGGGTTGTGGGCCTTTGCCCATGTCGTCCAACGAATTCAGCGACCGTATCAAAAACGATTTCAGCAAATACTCCGCCATTGCCAAGTCCGTTGGTATGAAGGTGGAATAAACCACCCACTTTGCATCGCAACCTCATCACCAAAAATGTCATGAACATCAAACCCCAACTGAAACACATGGGCATCTATGTGAACGACATTGAGCGTATGGAGCAGTTTTACACCTCTGTGTTTGAGCTCAAGGTGACCGACCGAGGGCAGGTACCCCGCTTAGGCAACCGCAACATTGTGTTCATGAGCGGCGCTGTGGATGCGCACCACCAGTTGGTGCTGATAGACGGCAAAGACCCTTCCAGCGGCCCCAGTGTGATTTTTCAGATGTCTTTTTACTTGCAGTCCCTTGACGACTTAAGACATGTGCGCGACCAATTGGTCAAGGAGGGCGTGACCGATATATCGCCTATATGCCACGGCAATGCCTGGTCTGTTTATGCATCAGATCCCGAAGGCAATGGCTTAGAGGCCTATTTGGATACCCCTTGGCATG
>CAMAWQ010000080.1 GCA_945862005.1 Hylemonella gracilis
CGGGGTGTTTTCCTGCTTAGTCAGGAGGGCTGAGATGGTCAACCAAACCCGCGAACTTGACTCGGATCATGCCGACGTAAGAAGAGCTGTCAGGCACCCCAATCATCCTGTCGACTTTCGGAGCACAAAAGCAGGCTTGCGTCAAAGCAAGCCATTGTGGTGACCGTTAAGGACAAGATGTTTTCTCCCGCCGATCAATTCCCTGCTGTAGCAACCCAAGCCACCTTGAATCCGCCTATGAACGGGCTGGTGAATGAGCTTTTGGCGTTTATGGCGCAAGCTGACGCCGGGGAACAGGCTTTTAACAACTCGGCACTCAAGCTCTTTGCGCAACAGTTTGAGTTCAATGCGCCGTTTCAGCGGTTTTGCCGACAGCGCGCCCGAACCCCCAGAACCGTGCGGCGTTGGCAAGATATCCCGGCGGTACCCATTGCAGCATTTAAGGAACAGACGCTGAGCTGCTGGCCCCCCGAGCAGTGTGAACGCGTGTTCATGACCAGTGGCACCACCAGGGGCGATATGCGCGGCAGGCACTTTCACCCCCATTTGCAGGTGTACGACACCTCTATGCGGCTCCATTTTCAGCTGCGGTTTATGGGGGCGGCGTTTTCTCAATCTGCTTGCCAACCTCTGCAATCCATCCGCATGGGCATGGTGTTTCCGGATGAAACGCTCATGCCCAACTCTTCTTTGGCGCATTACCTGCAGTTGGCCCTTCAAACCTTTGGTGCACCTGGCAGCCGTTGTTTGGTTTCAGCCACAGGCTTGCAGGTGGACGATGTGGTGGCGAGCCTGCAAGATGCGGTGGCTTTAGACCAGCCCTATGCCTTGCTAGGTGCCAGCTACAGCTTGGTGCAT
Organism: Hylemonella gracilis; assembly: GCA_945862005.1. Classification (GTDB taxonomy): domain Bacteria; phylum Pseudomonadota; class Gammaproteobacteria; order Burkholderiales; family Burkholderiaceae_C; genus Hylemonella; species Hylemonella gracilis_D. The sequence goes on from CAMAWQ010000080.1 coordinate 859, forward strand.
GTGATGGATGCCTTGCAGGAACGCGGGTTGCGTTTTGTCTTGCCCGAAGGCAGCCGTATTTTGGACACGGGTGGTTTTAAAGGGCAGTCGCGCGAGGTGCCCATGCAGGCTTTTTACGAGCAATTGACCCACTTTTTTGGGGTGCGTGCCAGCCATTGCATCAATATGTACGGCATGACCGAGCTGAGCACGCAGTTTTATGATGCGGGCAATGCCCAGCTCCCGTCTTTAAAGTCGGGGCCTCACTGGATTCGGTCTCGGGTGGTGGACCCTTTAACCGGCTTGGACATGCCCGCAGGCGAGCGCGGCATTTTGGTGCACTGCGATTTGGCCAACTTCAATTCTGTGACCACCATCCTCACTGAAGATGTGGGTTTGGCGCAGCTGAGGCCCGACGGCCAGCCCGCAGGGTTTTATTTGCTGGGACGCGCTCAAGGTGCACAAGCCAAGGGATGCTCTATGGCTGTGGATGAGTTTTTAAGGGCCACAAAGCCATGAACCTGCTTCGCCTAGGCCAGCTTGAAGCCATGGGTTCAGATTGGCACACCCTCAGCTACGAACACGCTGGGCACACTTGGCAGATCGAGGTACCCCACCACAGCCCAGATCAGTTGGCCCTATTGGTCCAGCGAGTCCGTGCTTCGGGCGCTGCGCTAAAAGCCATGCCAGTGAGCCAAATCATGGCGGCGGTGGATCAGACCATGGCCCGGCTGTTGGATGCGCAAAACCCCCAGCGCCAGTTGCTTGAGCTTTGGTTGCCGCGCATCACCGGCCTAGACGCCGAGATGGTGCGTTTGGGGCTGAACGCTTGCTTTAAAACTTTTCGCACCCCCCAGTTGCAGCGTTTTGTGGCTCAAGACTTTGGCAACCCCAAGTGTTTGGATGAGTTTCAGCCCAGCCCCAAGGGCGGCATGTTGCGCGCTGTGGGGCCTGAGTTGTTGGTGCATGTGTGGGCGGGCAATGTGCCGGGTTTGCCGCTGTGGAGCCTGATCAGCGGGCTGTTGGTCAAGGCACCGTCCGTCGGCAAGGTCAGCAGTGCGGAGCCCTTGGTGGCGCATGTGGTGGCCCAAGTATTGGCTGAAGTGGAGCCCCGTTTGGCACCACATGTGGCCGTGGTGTGGTTCCAAGGGGGTGATGCTGTCCGGGAGCGTGTGCTGTGCGAGGCAGCCGATGTGGTGCTGGCCTATGGCGGCAATTCAAGCCTGGCTGCTTTAAGGGCCCAAGTGCCTGTGACCACTCGGTTTTTGCCTCATGGTCACAAGCTCAGCGCGGCCTTGGTGTCTGCCGCGGCCTTGGATGTGCACACGGCCTCTTACACCGCGCACCAAGCTGCGCTGGATGTGGTGCGTTTTGAGCAACAGGGCTGTTACTCACCGCAAGTGGTGTATGCAGCGCGGGGCGGCCGTGTATCGCCTAAAGAGTTCAGCGAGCTTCTGGCGCAAGAGCTGGCAGCTTTGCAGCATAAATTTCCAAGGCGGGGTTTGTCTTTAGAAGAATCAGCTGGTGTCAGCACTTGGCGACAAACCCAGGAGTTTGCAAGCGAGCCCAGTGCCTATGTGCTGGGCGATGCCCCCGCCCCTTGGGCTGTGGCCTACGTAGATTCAGCCAGCCAACTGGCCCCCAGCGCTTTAAACCGCACCCTTAAAGTGATGGAGGTGGACCATGTGATGGATGTGGTGCCACACTTGGCTGCACAGCGGCGTTTTGTGCAAACGCTGGGTTTGGCGGTGAGCCCTGAAGAACTTCAGCTTTTGGCAGAGCCCTTGGCCTTGTCTGGAGTGACGCGTTTGTGTGCTTTGGGCAGCATGACATCGCCCGAGCCGGGCTGGCACCACGATGGGCGCTTTAGCTTGCTCGACCTGGTGCGCATGGTGGACCTAGAAGCTTCAGCAGAATCGGCGGCCGAAAGCTATGCAAGCTACCGAGATTGAACCCTTTGCTCCCCTTGCCTCCCCCATGACTCCCGCCCTTGATTCGCCATTTTTAAATTTACAGGGGGTGAGCTACACCTACCCAGGTTGGCCGCCCGTTGTGCAGGGGGTGGACTGGCGCTTGGCGCGGGGCGCGTTTCATTGTTTGGTGGGGCGCAGCGGCTGCGGCAAAACCACCTTGCTCAAGCTGGCTGCGGGTTTGTTGCAGCCCGACAGCGGCGGGGTGTTGCTGGATGGCCAAGCCGTCACCCAACCCAGCCCCGTGGCGGGTTTTGTATTTCAGTCGCCCACCTTGTTAGATTGGCTCACCATTTGGGACAACGTGCTTTTGCCCGCCCAATTGCGTGGCAAAGCGAGCGGAAAATTGAGCGGCCATGATGGCCAAAAGGTGCGCGACAAAGCCGCCTCACTGTTGGAGGCGATGGGGCTAAGCGCCTACGCCCAACAGTACCCCCATCAACTCTCCGGTGGACAACAAAGCCGTGTGGCCATTGCCCGCGCCTTGGTGTTGGACCCTGCGGTGTTGCTGATGGACGAACCCTTTGCCGCGCTAGACGCCATCACCCGCGAAGAACTGCAATTGGAGCTGTTGAACTTGTGTCGCAGACAAAACTCCACGGTGATGTTTGTGACCCATGACATCACTGAGGCGGTGTTTCTGGCGGACCGTGTGGCGGTCATGGACCGTGGTGTTATGACTCGAGACGTACCAATCGACTTGCCAAGGCCCAGAACCAGCGCCATGCGCTACAGCGCCGAGTTCAACCAACTGTGCGCCCAACTCAGGGCTGCAATGGACGCGGGGGCTCCATGAAGCTCTTACAACAGTTTCCGAAAACCGCCGCTTGGGTGATGTTGTTGGTGTTGTTGAGTTTGTGGGAAGGTTGCGTGCAGTGGCTGGACTTTTCACCCTTGGTGTTGCCCGCACCCAGCTTGGTGGTGGCGGCTTTGTGGCGCGGCCTGAGCACAGGTTTTTTGTGGCCCCACATGGCGCAAACCGCTTTGGAGCTGATGTTGGGCTTAGGGCTTGGGTGCAGTTTGGGCTTTTTTGGGGGGGTGGTTTTGGGTGAGTGGGCGCTAACTCGACGCCTGCTCATGCCCTATGTGGTGACCAGCCAAGTGGTGCCCAAGTTGGCGCTGGTGCCCTTATTTATTGTGTGGTTTGGTTTTGGCACCACACCTACGGTGGTGATCACTGCTTTGATTTGTTTTTTCCCCCTGCTGGAAAACACCATGACTGGTTTGGCACATGTGGACGCCCAGCGCTTGGAGCTGTTTCGAATGTTGGGGGCCAACCGCAGCCAAACTTTGTGGCGCTTGAAAATCCCGGCCTGTTTGCCGGGCATTTGGGCGGGCATTCGGGTGGCCGTGGTGCTGGCGTTGGTGGGCGCTGTAGTGGGGGAATTTGTGGGGTCCAGTAAAGGTTTGGGCGCGCTCATCATTGCCACCCAAGGGTCTATGGATACCCCGTTGATGTTCGCGGTGTTGTTTCTCATCACCCTGATGGGATTGGTTACCTATCACATCACTCTGGCTCTGGAGCGATATGCCCTTAGAACTTATGTTAGCAAAGGAAATGTTGAATGAATACAACTGTAGCTCAATGGGTTGCACCCCAATTTCTTCTAAAGCTTCGAGCTTTGATGCTGGCCTCGCTCGCCTTGGCAACTTGGTGTGCTGCGGGTGTAGCAGCCTCACAAACCGTAGCGCTTGAAAAGGTCACCCTAGCCAGCTGGGGCAAGCCCATCAGCGAGGTCACTAATATTTTGGTGGAAGAAGACAAGGGCTTTTTCCGTAGCCGCGGTATCGACCTGAGCTTTATGCCCGGTGCAGGTGGGGGAGATGCCATTCGCAACCTGCTCAGTGGGCAGGCGGATGTGGCGTTTACCGACCCAGGCTCTTTTTATTTGGCGCTGGATAAGGGCGCCAAGTTGCGCGCCATTTACGATATATATCCCCAAAATATCTTCAATGTGGTGTCTTTGAAGTCCAGCGGTATCACCAAGGCGGCGGACTTAAAGGGTAAAAAAATTGGGGTGTACAGCCTCAACAGCGGCACCCGCACCAATTTGCAAATATTGCTCAACCAAGCCGGTTTGACCGAAGCTGATGTGACTCTGGTTGTGACTGGCTTGCTCAACTTTGCACCCTTGATGCAAGGCCAAGTGGACGCCACTGCAGCCACCGACACCGGTTTGATGGTGGGGCGGCAAAAAGGCTTGGCGGATGTGAATGTTTTGGAGGTCAAAAGCTTTCTCAACTACTCAAGCGATATTTTTGTGGTTCGTGAAGAGACCTACCGCTCTAAAAAAGACCTACTCAAGCGTTTTTTGGCGGCGTATAAGGCCAGCGCAGTTTGGATGCTGGCCAACCCGCAAGAGGCTGCCAAATTGGCCATCAAACGTGCTTTGGATGGACAAAACGAAGCTATCAACCTAGAAGTGATCAAGTTGCGAAACCTCAGCACGGTATCGCCCCTAACCGACCGGCAAGGTCTGGGCGCTATGGATGTGGACACGCTACAAAAGGCCGCTGACGCCTACCTGAAGATCGGATTGATTGAAAAACCTTTAAGGATTCGTGACTATTTGGCCCAAGACTTGTTGCCAGGCAAGTGAGCCGTGGTTGAATCTGAATATGTGCATTCCAATATTGAATTTCTTAGAACCGTTAAGGCAGCGCGCTGCTGGTGTTGTCGCTAGCCTCGCTAATGGTTTGGTTGCTTTGGGCTTGTGCGGTGCCTTGGGCGCGGGCGTTGCTCAGGCCCAAGTGCAGTCCCAGGTGCAGCCCTTGTTTCCGGGCAAGCCGGTTGAAATTACCGTAGGTTTTGCCCCCGGCGGCGGGGTGGACATTTTGGCTCGCCTGATTGCGCAGCATTTGAGCGGGCAGGGGCAAGCCATTGTGGTGGAAAACCGCCCGGGCGCGGGCAGTACCTTGGCAGCCCAGTATGTGGCGGGGCGCCCGCGGGACGGGCATTCGCTTTTCATGATGAACGACTCCTACGCCATTGCGCCCGCCATTTTCAAAAACCTGAGCTACGACCCTAAAAAAGACCTAGAGGCTGTGACCATGGTGGCCTCAGCCCCGATGTTGCTTTTGGTGTCGGCCCAATCGCCATACAAGTCAGTGGCCGATCTGGTGGCAGCCGCTCGCTTGAGGGACGCCAAAATGTTTTACGCATCCTGCGGCAACGGCACCAGCCCGCATTTGGCGGGCGAAATGTTCAATTTGGCCTTCGGGGTCGGCCTGACACATATTCCTTACAAAGGTTGTGGGCCAGCACTCATTGACATGTTGGGCGGTCAAGTGGAAATCGGCTTCATCACCATTTCCGGTGCAATTCCCCACGTGAAGTCTGGCAAATTGCGAGCGCTCGCTATCACGTCTAAGCAACGTTCTCAGGTGTTGCCCTATGTGCCTACGCTGGCTCAAAGTGGCGCGAGCGACTTTCAGTTGGTGCAGTGGCAGGGCTTGGCCGTGCCCGAGGGGGTGCCCGAGAGCATGAAGCTGGCCATTCACGATCGGGTGTCCAAAATCATGAAGCTCGACGAGGTGCAGAAAAAAATGACCGAGCTGGGTTATTTGCAAGCCAGCGAAGGTCCCGAGGCTTTTCAAAAAATCGTCAACCAAGACATAGACCGCTTCACCAAGTTGGGGCGGCAAATTGGCTTGCGTCTGGACTGAATTGCGCTAAAAAGACCCGGATGCAATTCAAAGATCAGGTGGTGTTGGTCACCGGTGCAAGCCGCGGCATTGGCGCAGCCATTGCGCGTGCTTTTGCCGCTGAGGGCGCGTATGTGGTGGTGAACTACCTGAGTAATCACGCCCAAGCGCAGGCCGTGGTCGCTAGTTGCCGCCACGCAGGCGGCGATGCTTGGGATTTGGCTGCCGATGTTCGCTCCAAGGCAGCGGTAGACGACATGGTGCAGCGCGTTGTGGCCGAACTGGGTCGTGTGGATGTGCTGGTGAACAACGCCTTTGCGCCCTACAGCTTTGACCCAGAACAGCGCCAGCGGTTTTGGGAGCTCGGTTGGGACGCCTATCAAGCCCAAATTGACGGTGCAGTGCAGTCGTGTTTTCACATGTGTCAGGCGGTGTTGCCCGCCATGCGGCAGCGCCTTAAAGGGAGCATCATCAATTTGGTGTCTGACCTGGTAGATCAGCCCGTGGTGCCT
>CAMAWQ010000081.1 GCA_945862005.1 Hylemonella gracilis
GACGCTGCGTCGGTGGTTGAGGCCATCGTGGCTCACCCTGCAGTCAGGCGCGTCAACTTTACGGGCTCTACCAAGGTGGGCAAACTCCTGGCGCTCACTTGCGCCAAGTATTTGAAACCTGTGATCTTGGAATTGGGCGGCAAAGCGCCCATGGTGATCTTGGACGACGCCGACATTGAAGATGCAGTCAACGCTGCAACCTTTGGAAGCTTTGCAAACAGTGGCCAAATTTGTATGAGCACCGAGCGCATTGTGGTAGACGAAAAAATTGCCGATGAATTTGTCAAGCGCTTTGCCAACAAAGCTAAAAAACTACCCTTAGGTGACCCCCGCAAACCTGAGCCTGTGGTGCTGGGCAGCGTCATTGGCATGAGTACCGTCTCGCATTGCAACGACCTGATAGATGACGCAATTTCTAAAGGCGCCAAACTGGTGTGCGGCGGTAAATCAACCGATACCCTCATGCCTGCCACCTTGCTAGATAACGTGACACCCGCCATGCGTATTTACCGCGAAGAAAGTTTCGCGCCCGTGAAAGCCATAGTGCGTGTGAAGGGCGTTGAAGAAGCCATTGCTTGCGCCAACGACAACGAATACGGTTTGTCATCATCAGTGTTTGGCCGCGATATTGCCCGTGCCTACAACGTGGCCCGCAAAATTGACTCTGGTATTTGCCACGTTAATGGCCCCACGGTGCACGACGAAGCACAAATGCCATTTGGCGGTGTAAAAGGCAGTGGCTATGGCCGCTTTGGCGGCAAAGCTGGCATCAACGAATTTACCGAACTGCGCTGGATTACGATTCAAACTGCGCCGCGTCAGTATCCGTTTTAAAAAGAGCCTGTACTCAACGTTGGGGCAAGTTTTTAAAGCCAGTCAGGTTGATCTTGCGGCGTATTGCTGGCCCTCTTGTGAACAGCACGGGCGATGGATCGGCCAGGCTCGGCCTTACTGCGGGCGCGGAGCGAGTTTATGCGTGGGGTCAGGGTTCTAACTGTCCAAATCAATTTGGCGGGCTTTAGCCAACTGGGTCCAGCGTTCAATATCTGTTTTCACGTAGGCTTTAAAAGCATCAGGAGACATGGCCCAAAGCTGCACGGCCTCAGATGCCAGCTTGTCTTTAAAGTCTTGTTGGGTCAACACTTTGTTCAAAGCTTCATTCAGTTGGGTAATTAATGCAGGCGGCATTCCTGCAGGCCCCATGATGCCGTACCACTGCTGACCATCAAAACCCTTGTAGCCCAGCTCTTCAAAGGTAGGAATGTCTTTAATCAGTTCGTGTCGTTTAAGGCCAGTAACCGCTAAGGCCTTCATTTTTCCTGAGCGAATATGGGGCAGAGCGCCTGCCAAGCTTGGAAAAAGAGCCTGGGTTTGCCCCGAAATCAAATCCAAATTGGCTGGGGCCACACCACGGTAAGGAATGTGCGTCATGAACAAGCCCGTTTGTTGTTTGAACAACTCTCCCACCAAATGGGTCAGTGAACCTGCACCGGCCGAACCATAGGCCAATTGCCCGGGTCTTTGGCGCACATATGCCACAAAGCTTTTCACATCACTCACAGGCAGTGAGGGGTTAACGCACAACACATTGGGCGCAGTGCCAATCATGCCGATATGCGAAAAATCATTGAGGGCGTCGTAAGGCAGTTTGCGTGTGGCCGGAGACGTGCCGTGGGTGGCCACAAACGATTGAATCAAGGTGTAGCCATCAGGGTTGCTTCTGGCAGCGGCCTGACACGCAATCACACCACCTCCGCCTGATATGTTGTCCACCACCATGGTTTGACCCAGCACTCGGCTCAAACGCTCACACGTGGCTCGGGCAATCATGTCTGCTCCACCGCCTGCTGCCACAGGCACGATGTACCGAATGGTTTTGCTGGGGTAGGTTTGAGCTTGGGCTAATGTGGTTAAGCCCATCGCTGCTGAAAATACTGCGGCATCAGCCAAAAATTGTCTGCGATGCATGTTTAAAACAGGTGTTTGATGTTCTGTAGGTGTTTTCATGGGGAGTAGCCTTGTGGGTATTGATTGTGGATTTTGAATCTTAGAATGCATTTTCAACTACAACGAGGAGACCTTCATGCCTAAAGCCTATTGGATCAGCGCCTATCGCGCCGTCAACGATGCCGACGCACTGGCCATTTACGGAAAACTTGCAGGCCCCGCCTTGGCAGCTATGGGCGGCACAATTTTGGCGCGCGGAATGCCTGCCGCTGTCAAAGAGCATGGCGAAATGCAGCGTACCGTGATCGTGGAGTTTGAGTCTGTCGAAGCGGCTCAAGCAGCCTATTTAAGCCCGGGTTACCAAGACGCCGTGAAGGCTTTGGCTAACAACGCGGTTGTGCGTGACATTCGCATTATTGAAGGCGTTTAATAACCTAAGGGGAGGGTATATGACTGCACTGATGAAGTTAGAGCGCATTCTTGTGAAATGGAGCGCAGGGGTAATGCTGGTGTTTGGCAGCTTGGTTTTTGGTGGCTTGGCGGGCGCACAAACTTACCCCAACAAACCCGTACGCATAATCGTGCCGTTTGGTACTGGGGGGCCAGACTCCTTGGCGCGTTTACTAGGAGTGCAACTGACCCAGCAAATGGGGCAGTCCTTCGTCATTGAAAACAAACCCGGAGCCAATGGCATTTTGGGTGCAGAGGCCCTAGCTAAATCTGCCCCAGATGGCTACACGCTCATGATCACCTCAGCGGGTTTTGTAGCGGCGCCCAGCATGTACAGAAAACTGCCGTACGACACTGAAAAAGACTTCACCCCCATTACCAATTTGTTGGAGAACCCTGGCGTTTTTGTGGTGGTCAACCCCAATGTGCCTGCTAAAAATCTGCAAGAGCTGGTGGATTTGGCGCGTAAGCCAGAGGCCAAGCTGTCTTTTGGTTCCCCTGGCGTGGGCAACAATCTGCATTTGTCGGGCGAGTTGTTCAACGACCGGGCACGAACTCAAATTTTGCATATTCCCTACAAAGGTGCAGGCGCAGCTGTAGCCGCTGCATTGGCTGGTGAAACGCAAGTGATGTTTTCCACACCTCCAGCGGTAATGCAACAAATCAAGTCGGGCAAGCTGCGTGCCTTGGCTTACAGCGATGCCAAGCGTCATCCCCAACTACCCGAAGTGCCTACCGTGTCAGAAGCTGGCTTGGCCAGTTACCAACACCATGGTGGATGGTTTGGCTTGTTTGCACCTGCGTCCACGCCACCAGAGCTTGTCAACCGTTTGCATCAAGAGGTGAAGCTGGCTTTTGCCAACCCGCAGTTTCGTGAGCGTTTGTTGGCACTGGGTGCAGACCCCGTAGGTAACACGCCTGCAGAATTCAAATCGTTTGTCAGCGCCGAAATCAAGCGCTATGCCGAAATGGTCAAAATTGCCAATATTCAACCTGAGTAATTGCACAGCATGAGCACAGCACAACTGGTTTGCTCTGGGCTCACCAAGCATTACGGCGACCACATGGTGGTGGACGATTTGTCGTTTGAACTCCGCGCGGGTGAATGTTTGGGTGTGATTGGCCCCAATGGGGCGGGCAAAACTACCACGTTTCGCATGTGCTTGGGGCTAACTACCCCTGAGTCTGGAAGTGTGGAGGTCTTTGGTCTTCACATGCCGCAAGACCTGTTGAGCATCAAAGCCCGTTTGGGGGTGGTGAGCCAGTTCGATACGCTCGACCCCGATTTTTCTTGTGAAGAAAACCTCTTGGTGTATGGCCGTTACTTTGGAATGCGCAGCGCAGACATCCGCGCACGTGTTCCTGGTTTGTTGGAGTTTGCGTCGCTCACACAAAAGGCCAAAGCCAAACCCGGGGAATTGTCTGGGGGTATGCGGCGGCGCCTAAGCTTGGCCCGGTCCCTGATCAACGACCCTGCCTTGTTGTTGCTGGACGAACCCACCACTGGCCTAGACCCGCAAGCCCGCCACTTGATGTGGGAGCGGCTCCAGCAGCTGCTGCAACAAGGCAAGTCTATTTTGCTCACCACTCACTTTATGGATGAGGCCGAGCGACTGTGCGACCGCTTATTGGTCATTGACCATGGCCGAAAGATTGCGGAAGGGCGTCCACGTGACTTGATTGAACAACACTTAGAACCCGATGTGGTGGAAGTTTATGGCGGCACAGCGCAGCAATTAGCGCATGACATAGCGCATAGCCCATTGAGGCAATTGGCCCAAAGGGTTGAAACCAGCGGTGATACCGTATTTTTTTACACCCAATCTGCACAAGCGTTGTTGCAGGCTTTGCTGTCCTACCCTGGGTTGCGCAGCTTGCACAGGCCTGCTAATTTGGAAGACTTGTTTTTAAAACTCACAGGGCGGCAAATCCGCGAGGGGGCATGATGCATCTTCGGTTTTGGCCCGTGTTTTTGCGCAATCTGCTGGTGTGGCGCAAGCTGCTGGTACCCAGCTTAATTGCCAATATTGCCGAACCCTTGATGTGGCTCGTGGCCTTTGGCTACGGCATGGGGGCTCTGGTAGGGCAAGTGAGTTTTGAAGGGCAACAAGTGCCCTACATCTTGTTTTTGGCCAGTGGCTCCATTTGTATGAGCGCCATGAACGCGGCTACCTTTGAAGCTTTGTATTCAGCGTTTTCGCGCATGCATGTGCAAAAAACATGGGACGGCATCATGAACGCGCCAGTGCGCTTGGACGATGTGTTATTGGCCGAAATGCTTTGGGCCGCATTTAAAGCGCTGTTCACCATCACCGCCATTTTGGGTGTGATGACGCTACTGGGCATTTGCCAAACATGGAAGTTGCTGTTGGCTTGGCCTATTTTGTTGGGCGCAGGCATCGCTTTCAGTTGTATGGCCTTAATTTTTAATGCCTTGGCCAAAGGCTACGACTTTTTTACCTACTACTTCACCCTGTTCCTCACGCCTACGATGTTTTTAAGCGGGGTGTTTTTTCCTTTAGACACCTTGCCTGATGCGCTCAAGGTGTTTGCATGGTGCTTGCCACTGACCCATGCGGTAGCGTTGGTGCGGCCTTTGTTTTTAGACCAATGGCCTCATTGGGCAGGCCTGCATGTGGGCGTATTGGCTTTGTATGCGGCGGTGTCTTGGAAAATTGCGCTGTTTTTTACCCAGCGTCGTTTTAAAAAATAGCTCAGCTGAACGAGAACTTTCCAGGTCAGGGCAAAGGGGTGGGGTACAACTTGTATCCGATTACTTTGCCTTGAGCATTGACTTGGGCCAGCACCATATCGCCAGACCCAATGTTTTCGCCCACCAAGCCGTAAATGTTCACGTGGTGGGTCACCAGAATCAAAACCTTGGCGTGTTGGTCCTTGTTTTTGTTGAGCAGCTGAGCTGCAATCCACTTTTGAAGTGCTTGGGTTTGTTGTGGCCCTTTATGCATCTCGTTAAAAAAAGACCCCAGAGTGGGCTCTACGATCGGGGTTTGAAATTGAAGCTGCTCAGCGGTTTCTTTGCAGCGGCACCAAGGGCTGGTGTACACATCTGCAGTCTTGATACCCTGCGCCCTGAGCCAGTTGCCCGTAGCTTGAGCTTGTTGGCGGCCCTTTGCATCTAAATTTCTTTGGGTAGCGCAGTTTTGGAGCGAATAGTTAGGCGGATCACCCACGCCCGGTGCCAAGGCATGCCGCATCAACAACACGTATTGAGCCGAAGACAACTTGTCTGCCAACTCCCCCGCATGTACTTGCCATACGCCGCACAAAGCCAAAAGTGGCGCTGCAAGTAGGGTCAAGATATTGCGCATAGGTACTTTTAAATTCACCATTTTTATAAATAAATCCAAAACCCAGCCCAAGCGCAACACATGCTGGCCACCGCTGTGAGTATCAAACGCATGGGCAGCCAGTGCGTAAGACCTAAGCGAACATAGGTTTTAAAGTCTACGGCGTAACACGCCCAAAGAGCCGCAGCCATGCTCCATAAACCCAGATGGGGCGGCACCAGTAGGCTGGCCCACGCCAAAAGGCTCGGAGCCACACCCCATAAAAGCATGCGTTGAGAAGGCTGTTCATCTCGCATGGTCAGGCCCCAATGAATGGCGCCCAAAAAACTCAAAATCGTGGCGCTATACGCTTGAAGAGCAAACACCACGGAGGGTTGGTGCACCACATCCACTATCTGCAGCAGAGCGGTAAGACCCACAAAAGGTATGAGACCCGCATAGCCTAGAACTTTGGCCATCAGAGGGGTGGTTTGGGGTATTGCGCGCATAAATAACTTGGGGCCTGAGGTTGATCTAAGATTTGGCTATGCTGAGTCCTGAACTGACTAATTGTGTTGAGCCAGTTAAAACCTCAAATTCATTACCCTTATCCTGATATGAAATTTTCTCATGTAACCGCTGCGTTTTTAGTGTGCTGGAGCGCTTCCAGTGCTTATGCGGATGAAGACCTGTACAAAGCCGTTTGTGCAAACTGTCATTCCAAAAGTTTTGTTAATTCTCCCCAAGTGGGCGACAAGGCCAAATGGGCCCCTTTGATTGCAGAGGGACAAGTGATCCTTACGGCTCATGGCTATGTGGGCGTTAGGGCCATGCCAGCCAAAGGCGGTAAGCCCGACCTATCCATAGAAAAGTTTTCTGAGGCGGTGGTGTACATGGTCAATAAATCTGGGGGCAACTGGAAAACGCCAGACGCTAAGACGCTCGCCGCCATCAATGCTGAAATTGTGCGTCGCCAAAAAAGCATGTCCAAATAAGTGACAGGAGCGAAGCGCTAGCTGCGGAGCTTATGAACAGTCGCCCTGTCTCCATTTTTGATTCTGCATACAAAGCCCTTGTCATAGGCGCCAGCGGCGCCATTGGTTCTGCATTTGTTCAGGCATTTCAAGCAGACACTCACTGTTTGCATGTTCAAGCGGTCGCTCGGTCTGATGGCAGTGGGTTTGACTTGTTAGACCCCAAGTCGATTGAAAAGCAGGCTTTGATTTGTAGCGCTTTAGGCCCTTACCAAGTCATAGTGGACGCTACAGGGGCACT
>CAMAWQ010000082.1 GCA_945862005.1 Hylemonella gracilis
TGGAGCCGTCGCGCGTGATCAGTATCGGCGAGCGCGCAATATACGTCGATATCCAATCGTGAGCCTTCGGTATTTGGCTCGTGAGACCTAAAAAAGACCACGTTTTGTTAAAAATATGCTCGATCTCTAATTCAAATACTTGAGGATCCGCGTACACATTCTTATGGACACGAAATATACCCTCTTGTGGTCTGTCATCCACGTAGTGATGGGGATGGATCGGTTGAGCTGAATTCATGGCCATCCTCAGTTCAAAAGATCGGGTTGCTCGATCAGTATTTTGTCAATCAAAGGTGTCAGGCTATACCACCCGGACTGATGGGAGCCCACTTGACGGCTTGCCAAGAGGGCCGTTGCAGGGTCAATTTCAACGGGAACGCCAACGGAGCTGGCCAAAAAGAACTGTTCAAATGCTCGCTCCATGCGGATGAACCAAAACACGGCTTCTTCTAAGCTGTGACCCACGGTAAAGACACCGTGATTGCGGCAAATGACGGCTTTCTTTGAGCCCAGCGCATTGGCGATGCGAATGGCTTCCGAATCACTCGCCGCCACCCCGTCGTAGCCGTCGTAGAGCGCGTGGTCTTCATAGAATGAACAGGCCTCTTGGCTGATGGGGGGCAGCGTGCGGCCCAGAGTCGCAAATGCGGTTGAGAATCGCGAATGAGAGTGAGCCGCCGCGATGACATCAGGGCGCAGCTGATGAACGCTCGAGTGGATGGCATAGGCTGCCGCATTGATGGTGTGGTTGCCTTCTTTGATGCGACCTTCGTGGTCAACGAGCACCAAATCGGAAACCCTGATTCGACTAAAGTGAACACCCAATGGGTTGACCCAAAAGTGGTCGGTGAGGATGGGGTCCCGAACGGTGATGTGTCCACCGATGCCCGACTCCAATCCATGAAGCGCAAAAATTCGATAGGCAGCGGCCAAACGTTGTTTTCTATGAAGACGCTCCTCTTCGAGGGAGGCGAACTCGGGCATGGGCGGCCACTTCAAACCATCTTTGACCAGAGTCAGTCCCAATTCTTTTTCGCTGTGGCCCATATCGATATTCCTTGGTCTATTGTTTTACGCAGTCAGTGAGTTTTCAGTTTAGAAGTTTGTGCTGTCCACATCAAGCTTGATTGATCTAGTACAGAGGGGGGAGAAGTGTGTTGCATGCCGAACCAGGCTAAGACCCAAACTTTATGTATTCAGCAAAGCAGTAAATTTTTGGCGCAGCTTAGCCACCTTGGGGGCCACCACATAGGAACAATAGCCTTGGTTGGGGTGGTGCTCAAAATAATCTTGATGGTAGGCCTCGGCTGGCCAATAGTTGGACAGCGCCTGCACCTCCGTGACGATGGGCGCCCCAAACACCTTCTGCGCCTCAAGCTCGGCCATCACATCGCGGGCATCTTGGGCTTGATCAGGCGTGCTGAAGTAAATGCCGCTGCGGTATTGGGTGCCCACATCATTGCCCTGACGGTTGGGCGTGGTGGGGTCGTGCGTGCCAAAAAACACCTCAAGAAGTTGGCGGGTGCTCACAACTTGAGGGTCGTAATCCAAGCGCACCACTTCGTTGTGACCGGTGGTGCCGGTACACACCTGCTCGTAGCTGGGGTTAACGGCTTGGCCGTTGCAGTAACCGCTTTCCACGTCTAACACGCCGCGCACTTCTTTAAACACCGCCTCGGTGCACCAAAAGCAGCCGCCGCCGAACACTAGGGTTAAAAGGTTGGGGTTAGGGGTTTGGGTTGAAGTCATGGGAATGAGTCTAAATAGAAATGGATCAGTACCTTCATAGAGTAAATACTAAGTGCCCACACTGATCCCGATCAAAGTCAGCTTTCCTTGAATTACTTCACAATAAGCTTTGGTTAACCGACCGACCACCCTCATTAGATCAGCCACCCCATGAATTTCAAACGTTGGGCCCTTTGGGTCTTGTTACTCGCAGTCGTTGTGGGCCTGAGTTACGGTGTTTTTAGAGCCCTACAAGCGCGGCAAACCCAGCAAAACAATTTGCTGCAAAACCAAAAGCAAAAGTCTGAGTCTCTCATTGAGATCAATGCTAAAGACGTGTTAACCATTCAAATGCAAGACTTGCAGCACGTATTGCCCTTAACGGGCACCTTGCGTGCTATGAACACTGCGGTGGTCAAAGCCCGCGTAGCTGGCGAGTTGCAGGCCCTGACCGTGCGCGAAGGCAACTCGGTTCGAATGGGCCAAGAATTGGCCCGGATTGACCCACAAGAGTACGAGGCCCGACTCCGCCAAGCCCTACAGCAAGCCGATGCATCAAAGGCTCAAGTAGACATTGCGCAGCGGCAACTGGACAACAACCGCTCGCTGGTAGACCAAGGCTTTATCTCTAAAACTGCGCTAGACACCTCCATTGCCAACTTAAACGCTGCTGCAGCCACCTACCAAGCGGCCGTGGCCACTGCCGATGTAGCCCGCAAAAGCTTGAACGACACCGTACTTAAGGCCCCCATTTCGGGGCTGGTGTCGCAACGTTTGGCCCAACCTGGTGAGCGGGTGGCTATGGATGGGCGTATTTTGGAAATTTTGGACCTGAGCAGTTTGGAAGTAGAAGCCCCCATGAGCCCCGGCGATGCCTTAGGGGTGCGCATAGGGCAAATTGCACGTTTACAAATAGAGGGCCTGCCTGAACCGGTTCAGGCCAAAGTCACCCGCATCAACCCCAGCACCCAAGCGGGCAGCCGAAGCGTGTTGGTGTATTTGAAATTGGAGTCCAACATAGGCCCGCAAGAGGGTTTGCGGCAGGGCCTTTATGTGGAAGGCACTGTGGGCGCCACCACTCAAACCACCTTGGCCGTCCCGGTGGAGGCCGTGCGCACCGATAAACCCGCCCCATACCTGCAAATTTTGGAGCCCTTGCCCACCGCTGACACTTACAGGGTCAAGCACCTCAATGTGCAACTGGGCGAGCGTGGGCAGTTGTTGAGTCAAACGCACACCCCACTCAAACCTACGGGCCTGGGCTGGATGGTGGGCGTGGGCGAGTCTTCAGCCAACGCCTCTTCTGCCAGCACACCTGCGGCCAGCCCACCTGGGCTCACTTTGCAAGGGCAACTGGCGTTGGCGGGGTCGGCTGGACTGCTGCGTGAAGGCACCTTGGTTCACCTGAACCGGTGAACTGAACGCCCCCATGTGGTTCACTCGCATCAGCCTAGGCAACCCCGTGTTTGCCACCATGATGATGCTGGCTTTTGTGGTGTTGGGTTTGTTTTCTTACCAACGCCTCAAGGTGGATCAGTTTCCCAATATTGACCTTCCCGTGGTGGTGGTAATCACCGAATACCCCGGTGCTTCTGCCGTGATTGTGGAGAGCGAAGTCAGCAAAAAAATTGAGGAAGGCGTGAACTCCATTGCGGGCATCAATGCGCTGACATCGCGCAGCTACGAAGGCAATTCGTTGGTGGTGATTGAGTTTGACCTGTCCATAGACGGCCGTAAAGCGGCGGACGATGTGCGCGAAAAAATTTCAGCCATTCGCCCCCTGCTGCGCACTGAAGTTAAAGAACCCCGTGTTTTGCGGTTTGACCCCAGCAGCCGGGCCATATGGTCTTTGGCGGTTGTACCCGACAGCACCTCGCCTGCCGCCCTAAACCCTGTGGAACTCACCAACTGGGCCAGCCAAATACTAAAAAAACGGCTTGAAAACGTGCGCGGCGTAGGCGCCGTGAACTTGGTCGGGGCCACCAAAAGAGAGATCAACATTTATTTACGTCCTCAAGCCATGGAGGCTTACGGCATCACCGCCGACCAAGTGGTTGCTGCCTTAAAAAGTGAAAACCAAGACCTACCCTTGGGCGCCTTGCGCACCCTACAAAATGAACGGGTGGTGCAGCTCGATGCCCGCATGGAGCGGCCAGAAGACTTTGCAAAAATTATTGTGGCGCGCCGCGGCAGCACCCCCATCTTGCTGGGGCAAATTGCGCAAGTGGTGGATGGCCCGCAAGAGCTGGAAAACTTGGCGCTGTACAACGGTGAGCGCACCTTGCTGCTTTCTGTTCAAAAGTCGCAAGACGCCAACACACTGGATGTGATTGACGGCCTGAACCGCGCGGTCAGCCAAATCACGCCCCAACTGCCACCCGGCTTGAAGTTGCAGCTGGTCTCCGATGGGGGGCGACCCATACGTGTGGGGGTGGACAACGTGCGCCGCACCTTGATTGAAGGCGCCCTGCTCACGGTGCTGATTGTGTTTTTGTTTTTAAATTCTTGGCGCTCCACCATCATCACGGGGCTCACGCTGCCCATTGCCATCATTGGGACGTTTTTGTTCATGTACATGCTGGGCTTCACCCTCAACATGGTGACGCTCATGGCCTTGTCTTTGTGCGTGGGCTTGCTGATTGACGACGCCATTGTGGTGCGTGAGAACATCGTGCGCCATGTGCAAATGGGCAAGCCGCCTTTTCAAGCAGCTATGGAGGGCACACAAGAAATTGGGCTGGCCGTGCTGGCCACAACTTTGTCCATCGTGGCGGTGTTTTTGCCCATTGGGTTTATGGGCGGCATCATTGGTAAATTTTTTCACGAATTTGGACTCACCATCGTCGCGGCGGTGCTGATTTCCATGTTTGTGAGCTTCACCTTAGACCCTATGCTCAGCAGCCTTTGGCACGACCCCAGCATCACTCCGAATGGTCAAAAGGGGCATTCAGCCTCATTGCAGCGCCGCTCTTGGTATGAGCTGACCATCGGTCGGGTGACCTCTGCGTTCGAGCGACTGACCCAAGGCTTGAGCGACGCTTATCAACACCTGCTGCAATGGGCTTTGAACCATAAGGTGTGGACCTTGGTCACGGCTGTTGGGGTGATGGTAGGCAGCGTGCTGATGGTGCCCTTGCTGGGCACCGAATTTGTGCCTAAGGCCGACTTTTCAGAAACCAACGTCAGCTTTTACACGCCGGTGGGTTCTTCTATTGAAGCCACTGAGGCCAAAGCTCAACAGGTGCAAGACATCATTCGCAGCCTGCCCGAAGTGCGTTACACACTGGCCACCCTCAATACCGGCAACGCTTTAGGAAAAAACTACGCCTCCATTTATGTTCGCTTGGTCGATCGCAAAGACCGCAGCCGCTCGGTTGAGCAACTGTCTGCCGTACTGCGCGAGCGCTTAAACCGCATCAGTGGTCTCACCGTTACCCACTTGGGTCTGCTGGATGCTGTGGGGGGTAACAAGCAAATTGAATTCTCTATTCAAGGCCCCGATTTGAGAGAACTTGAACGCCTGACACTTCAGGCCATGCAAGGCATACGTGACATTCCGGGCTTGGTGGACCTAGATTCCAGCCTCAAAGCCAATAAGCCGACGCTTGAGGTTGACGTGCAACGCGCAGCCGCCTCTGAATTTGGCTTGAACATCAACCAAATTGGCAACAGCTTGCGCACCCTGATTGCAGGACAAAACGTGGGTAACTGGAGAGCACCAGACGATCAAACCTACGACGTTAATGTGCGGCTTCAGCCCAGCGCCCGCACCCGAGCTGAAGATTTAGAACGCCTGCCCTTAGCCTTGGGCATGCAGGCAGATGGCAGCTCAAAGGTGGTGCGGCTCAACCAAGTGGCCGAGCTGCGTGAAGACTTTGGCGTGAACCAAATCAACCGACGCGATTTGACCCGAGAGGTTTCCATCAATGCCAATGTGGACCAACGCTCTGCAGGTGAGGTGTCGGCCGATATACGCCGCGTGTTGGAGGGCATGAACTTTGCGCCAGGCTACCGATACCAGTTCAGCGGCTCCACCAAAAACATGGCGGAGTCTTTTAGCTATGCCATTGGCGCTTTGGCACTGGCAGTGATTTTTATTTACATGATTCTGGCCAGCCAGTTCAAAAGCTTTTTACAGCCATTGGCCATCATGACCTCTTTGCCTTTGACGCTCATTGGCGTAGTGCTGGCCCTCTTGATGTTCCGGTCCACCCTGTCTATGTTTTCCGTGATTGGGGTGGTGATGTTGATGGGGCTGGTCACTAAAAACGCCATTTTGTTGGTGGACTTTGCCATTCGGTCCAGATCGGCCCACACTTCTGAAGACGGCAGCCCTCACCCAGGCTTAGGACGCAACGAAGCTCTGCTGCTGGCCGCCAGAGTGCGCCTGCGACCCATTTTGATGACCACTTTGGCCATGATTTTTGGCATGGTGCCGCTCGCATTTGCCATAACCGAAGGCTCTGAACAGCGCGCCCCTATGGGGCAGGCTGTGATTGGGGGGGTGATCACCTCCTCCCTACTGACCTTGGTGGTGGTGCCTGTGGTCTACTGCTATTTGGATGATTTGGCGTCTTGGATCAAGCGGTTTTGGGCCCCTGCCACAAGCGAACGTTAAAATTTTTAGTAAGTGTTTTACTACCCAACCCCTATATTGCGGAGCCTCCATGAATCTTGAACGAGCCCGATTCAACATGATCGAGCACCAAATCCGGCCCTGGCAGGTACTGGACCAAGATGTTCTGCGCTTGCTCAGCGAGGTCAAACGTGAAGACTTTGTACCTGTTGCCCACAAAGCATTGGCTTTTGCCGACCTCGAGCTCCCCCTCATAAGCAACTCAGAAGCCGCCTTGCAATCCGGCCAATGCATGTTGTCTCCTAAAGTGGAAGCCCGCATGCTGCAAGATTTGGCCGTGAAAGTTCAAGACAAAGTGCTGGAAGTTGGGGCAGGCTCTGGCTACATGGCCGCCTTGCTGAGCAAA
>CAMAWQ010000083.1 GCA_945862005.1 Hylemonella gracilis
ACCGTGGCCATTGTCGGGGCCTCGGGCTCGGGCAAGAGCACCTTGCTGTCCATCATTGCCGGGCTCGACACCCCCACGTCCGGCACAGTGAAATTGGATGGACAAGACATTTTTGCCATGAGCGAGGACGCCCGAGCCGCCTTGCGGGCCCAAAAAATGGGCTTTGTGTTTCAGAGTTTTCAGCTCTTGGGGCATTTAACTGCCTTGGAAAACGCCATGCTGCCTCTGGAGCTGGCAGGCCACCGACATGCCCGGCGCACAGCGGCCGACATGTTGGGTCGTGTGGGTTTGGGGCAGCGTTTGTCTCATTACCCCAAAGTGTTGTCGGGAGGTGAGCAACAGCGGGTGGCCTTGGCACGTGCCTTTGTAGCCCAACCTCAGGTGCTGCTGGCAGATGAACCCACGGGCAGCCTAGACTTTGCCACCGGCGAAACCATCATGGCCTTGATGATGGACCTGAACCGTGAGTTGGGCACGACCTTACTGGTGGTGACCCACGATCCAGGCGTGGCCTCTCGCTGCGAGCGACACCTCACGGTGGAAGCCGGGCGCTTGCGATAATTTCGTAATGTCATCCCCCAAAGTTCTCTTCGGTTTTCATGCTGTGGGGGTGCGCTTGAAAACCGCGCCTCAATCGATTGTTGAAATTTATTTTGAGCCTACGCGCCGAGATGCCCGCATGCGGCAGTTTGTGGCTAAGGCACAAGAGGCTGGTGTGCGTCTGATTGAGGCCGACGCCCTGCGTATTGCCAAGCTTTCGGGTAGCCATGGGCACCAAGGGGTGGCGGCGCGCGTGGAAGCCTTGCCACAAGTGCATTCGTTAGACGAACTGCTGGAGTCTCTCACCGAGCCCACCTTGCTGTTGGTGTTGGATGGTGTGACCGATCCTCACAACTTGGGAGCCTGCCTGCGGGTGGCCGATGGCGCAGGGGTCCATGCCGTGATTGCGCCTAAAGACCATGCGGTAGGCGTGAACGCTACGGTGGCCAAAGTGGCCAGTGGCGCTGCCGAAACCGTACCTTACTTTATGGTGACCAATTTGGCCCGAACTCTCAACGAGCTGCAAGAGCGCAATATCTGGTGCATCGGTACCAGCGACGATGCGCCTAAAACCCTCTACGAGGTAGATCTAAAAGGTCCTGTGGCTTTGGTGCTGGGTGCTGAGGGTGAAGGCATTCGGCAATTGACCCGCAAAACTTGTGATGAACTGGTGCGCTTGCCCATGAAAGGCGCCGTGGAAAGCCTCAATGTGTCGGTGGCCAGTGGTGTCTGCCTTTACGAGGCTGTTCGGCAACGGGGTTTATGAAAGCGGCTTAGCTTTAATTTCTGTAAGCACTTCTGCTTTGGCATGTTTAACATCCTCAACCGTCAGGGTATTGAGGAACTTGCCCGACTTTTCTACGGTTTCTTCACCCAGTTTGGTCAGCCTTTCGGCTTGCACCTCTATGCAGCGTTCAAACAGGTTGCGAATCAAGCGGCCGTTGTCTGTGGTTTGGCCAGCCTCATACAGGCCCGTTAGATCGGCCAAGAGCAGTTCGCGAGCTGCCGCCTCGAGGGTGTATTCAGATGGGGCGCAAAACGACTCAAAGATGGCGACGAGTTCGGTGGGTATGTAGTCTTCAAACTCAATGAAGTGGTTAAAGCGCGAGCGCAAGCCCGGGTTGCTGTCAATAAAGCGATTCATAGGCTCCGGGTAACCCGCCACAATAACCACCATCTGGCCGCGGTGGTCTTCCATGAACTTGAGCAAGGTGTCGATGACCTCATTGCCAAAGTCGTTGCTGTGCTCGCTTTGCGCCAGTGCGTAAGCCTCATCAATAAACAGCACACCCCCCAGCGCCGACTCCAGAACCTCCAGTGTTTTGATGGCCGACTGGCCAACGTAACCCGCCACCAAGCCTGCGCGGTCCACTTCCACAATATGGTTGGAAGGAATGATGCCTAGGCTGCAATACAGGTCAGCCACAATGCGTGCGACCGCAGTTTTTCCAGTGCCCGGGTTGCCGGTAAACACCAAATGTTGCGAAAAACCAGTAGGTACCTTGCTCCCTGCACTGGAGCGGATGCGTTGAAGACGAACAAACGCAAACAGCCTTTGAACCTGTTTCTTGACGTTTTTCAGACCCACCAAGGCATTGAGCTTTTGCAGCACCCCCTCAAAGTGAGCGTATTTGTAGGGGGTGCCTTCGTCAGCCGCCAAAGGTTCGCCCAGCCCCTGCTCTACATCGGCCGCCAAAATGGCTTGTAAGTCGGACTTAGATGCATTGGGGAGGGTAATAACGCGCTGTGCCTGCGCCTCAATGATCTTTTCAAACAAATTGCGTACATAACGCGCATTGCTAAAGCGCTCTCGCTGCACCTGAATTTCGCGGCCGAAAATGGTTTGCAGGCCATGATGTGTCGAGCTACTCAGCTCGTAAGAGTGTTGGCTGCAAAAGTTCAGAAAGATTTTTAGCAACTCAGCTGGCGTGTAGTCTGGAAAATGGATGTAGCGGTTAAAGCGCGAGGCCAGTCCCGGGTTGGCGTTGATGAAATGGTCCATCTCTTCGGTGTAGCCCGCCACAATCACCACCAAGTCATCTCGATGGTCTTCCATCAGTTTGAGTAGCGTTTCAATGGCCTCATGACCGAAGTCCTGGCCGCTTTCACGGGCTAGGGCATAGGCTTCGTCAATGAACAGCACTCCGCCCAAAGCGGATTCCACCAGAGCACGGGTTTTGATAGCGGTTTGTCCAACGTAGGCGGCTACCAGACCGGAGCGGTCTGTTTCAACCACCTTGTCGGTTTTCAGAATGCCTAGACGCTTGTAAAGGCCCGCAATGATGCGGGCCATGGTGGTTTTGCCGGTGCCGGGATTGCCTAAAAACACCAAATGGCGAGAGGGCCAGTTGGGCACACGCAAACCTTGTTGGGCGCGCAGCTTTTGAACTTGGATGTAACTGGCTTGTCTAAACACCTCTTGCCTGACCACCTCCAGCCCCACAAAGTCGGCAAAGGCAGATTCCAAGTACTCGGCCACCGAATCGACAGAGTGGAGGTTGCGCTCTGGAATGGGTTGCAGGCGTGAGCGCCGCTCGCGCAGCGCAGACAAACGGTCTTTGGCTTGGGCAAACTCTTGCTTGACGGCTTCTTCGTACCAATGTTGTGCTTGCTCTAAATCTTGGGCCACACCCAGACCGTTTTCATAAAGCCACCCAAGGTTGCAGCAGGCTTCGGCGTACTGTTGTTCGGCTGCAAGGCGGCACCAATAGACACTTTTTTCATAGTCCACGGGCACACCCAAACCATGCTCATAAATCAGACCCAGCTCGCACTGAGCCTGGGGCATGCCTTGTTCGGCGGCCTTTTGGTACCAGAGCACGGCGTCTTTAGGGCTGGCCGATACGCCGCGGCCATTGGTGAAGGCAAAGGCCAAGTTGTATTGCGCAAATTTGTCGCCCTGATCGGCCGCTAGGCGGAACCAGTGCACGGCCTCGTTTTCGTCTTTGGGCACCCCAGTTCCAGTGGCATAGTGGTAGCCCAGTTGTCTGCGCGCAGCCACATCGCTCGCTTCGGCAGCTATACGCAGCCTGCGCACGCCTTCGGCTTGGTTTTTGACAATGCCCTTGCCACTTAAAAATGCAAACGCAAGGTTGCGCTGAGCTTCGGCATGCCCCAAGTCAGCTGCACGGTGAAACCAATAAACGGCTTGTGGCTCGTCTTTTTCAACGCCTTTGCCTTGTGCGAAACGCTGACCTAAATGGAACTGGGCTTCTGGATCGGGCTTGATCAAAAGGTGTCCACCCGCCAAATTGCGGAGTTGCTCAATGGTCAGGGTTTCGAATCGCTTGGGGGACATGCGGGTTAGGGTGGCTCACATAAAACTAATGGCTGGGCCTAAACACTTCCAGCAGCCGGTCCAAGCCGCCCGACTCTATGGACACCATCGCCTGCTCACGCACCTTGGGTTTGGCATGAAACGCCACCGACAGGCCGCCTGCTTGCGAGCAGGTGTGCATCATGGGCAGATCATTGGCGCCGTCGCCCACCGCAATGGCTTGTTGGGGGGTGATGTTCAAGTCTTCGCAGGTTTGCAACAGCATGCGCTGTTTTTCAAGTCCATCACAAATATCGCCCCAAGGCTGGTTGACCAATTGGCCTGTGAGTTGAGATTCAAGCGAAGCTCCTGGTACTACTGGAGCTTCCATCGCGGGCGGCGTCATTTCCAGCACGTTGGCGCGGCTGAAATCGATGCCCAGCCGTTCGCATACCCGATCCGAGAAAAACGTAAAGCCCCCACTGACCAACAGCACTTTGAGCCCCGCAGCCTTACAGGCTTGCACCAGTTCTATAGCACCCGGATTGAGCTGTAGACGGTCACGGTAGACCGCCTCTAGGTCACCTAGGGTGACGCCCTTGAGCAGGCTGACCCTGCGCCGCAAGCTGTCTTTAAAGTCTGTGATTTCTCCGCGCATGGCTGCTTCGGTAATAGCGGCCACCTCAGCCTTGCGGCCCACTGCATCGGCAATTTCGTCTACACACTCAATATTGATGAGCGTGGAATCCATGTCAAAGGCGATGAGCTTGAAGTCGCGCAGATTCAATGGCGGGGTAATGCCTTGAGTGTTGAGGCCAAGGGCGAATAGGGTGGGGCGCATGTTCCACTGATTGTCCAACTTAATGGGCTGTTTGTGGCTTACCCAAACTCCTCAATACATCTCGCACCAAATGCGCCCGCGCTTTAGGGTCTTCCAGCTCGCGCTCAATCCGCAGCTTTTCATTACCCGCTAGCTTGATGTGTCGGTTTTTTTGGACCAGCTCCATCACCCGCATGGCGTCTACCGGGGCGTCTTTTTTGAAGGTGAGGGTGATCAGGTGCGGTGCTGCGTCGACCTTGGTCACGCCAAAGGGCTGGCTGATGACGCGCAAGCGGTGCACATCAATCAGCGTTTGGGTTTGGGTGGGCAGTTTGCCAAAGCGGTCCACCATTTCTTCCATGAGCGCGTCTATTTGCTCTGTATTTTTGGCGGTAGCGAGCTTTTTGTAAAAGCTCAGGCGCATGTGCACGTCGCCGCAGTAGTCGTCGGGCAGCAGGGCAGGGGCGTGGAGGTTGATGTCGGTGGTGGCGCTCATGGGCGAGAGCAGGTCGGGCTCTTTGCCTTCTTTGAGGCAGCGCACCGCTTCGCTGAGCATTTCGTTGTAGAGCTGAAAGCCCACTTCCAACATATTGCCGCTTTGGTTTTCGCCCAAAACCTCTCCCGCACCCCGAATTTCCAGGTCGTGCATGGCAAGGTAAAAGCCTGAGCCCAATTCTTCCATTTGTTGAATGGCGTCCAACCGCTGTTGGGCCTGTTTGGTCAGGGTTTCAATGTCAGGCACCATGAGGTAGGCATAGGCTTGGTGGTGGCTGCGTCCTACCCGTCCCCGCAGCTGGTGGAGTTGGGCCAGGCCAAACTTATCAGCTCGGGCAATCACAATGGTGTTGGCGGTAGGCACGTCAATACCGGTTTCAATGATGGTGGAACACAGCAGCAGGTTGTAGCGTAGGGCCACAAAGTCACGCATCACGGCTTCCAGCTGACGTTCGGGCATTTGCCCATGGGCAATGGCGATGCGGGCTTCGGGTAATAGTTCTTCTAGCTTGGCGCGGCGGTTTTGAATGGTTTCCACCTCGTTGTGCAAAAAGTACACCTGCCCGCCGCGTTTCAGTTCGCGCAGCACGGCTTCGCGAATCACGCCTTGCCCCTCGGTCCGCACAAAGGTTTTGATGGCCAAGCGCCGCTGCGGGGCTGTGGCGATCACGCTTAAATCGCGTAACCCTTCTAGAGCCATGCCTAAGGTGCGGGGTATCGGTGTGGCGGTGAGGGTCAGCACGTCTACCTCAGCTCTTAGGGCCTTCATAGCCTCTTTGTGGCGCACGCCGAAGCGGTGTTCCTCGTCAATGATGAGGAGCCCTAAGTTTTTGAAATGGGTGTCTGGGCTGAGTAGTTTGTGCGTGCCCACCACAATGTCCACCGTACCGTCGGCAATGCCTTTGAGGGCAGCGTTGATTTCTTTGGTGGACCTAAAGCGGCTCATTTCAGCCACTTTGACTGGCCATTTGCTGAACCTGTCCACCAGCGTTTGGTAATGCTGCTCGGCCAGCAAAGTGGTGGGGGCTAAAAGCGCCACTTGTCGGCCACCGGTGACCGCTACAAATGTGGCCCGCAAGGCCACTTCGGTCTTGCCAAACCCCACATCGCCGCAGACCAGCCGGTCCATAGGCTGGGGGGAAATCATGTCCTGAATGACCATGTGAATGGCGGCGCGCTGGTCAGGGGTTTCTTCAAAACCAAAGTCGTTGGCAAACACCTCGTAGTCTTTGGCTGAAAACCTGAAGGCATGGCCCTCGCGAGCAGCGCGGCGTGCGTAAATGTTGAGCAGTTCAGCAGCTGCATCTCGAATTTGCTCGGCAGCGCGCCGTTTGGCTTTTTCCCACTGGCCTGAACCCAAGCGGTGCAGCGGCGCTACATCGGCGCTCACGCCGGTGTAGCGGCTAATGAGCTGCAGCTGGCTGACAGGGACGTACAACACAGCTTGGTCGGCGTATTCCAGGTGCAAAAACTCTTGCAGCGCAGGGCTTCCATCGGCCTGGATTTGCCCCACGCTCATATTGACCAGCCCACGGTAACGGCCAATGCCGTGTGC
>CAMAWQ010000084.1 GCA_945862005.1 Hylemonella gracilis
CTCATGCCCTACACCATTGCCAAGGCTGACAACGGTGACGCTTGGGTACAAGTGCGCGACAAAAAGCTGGCCCCACCCCAAGTAAGCGCTGAAGTTTTGCGCAAAATGAAAAAAACCGCCGAAGACTACTTAGGCGAAGAAGTCACCGAAGCCGTGATTACGGTACCGGCCTACTTTAATGATGCCCAACGCCAAGCCACCAAAGATGCGGGCCGCATTGCAGGCTTAGACGTCAAGCGCATCATCAACGAACCCACGGCAGCTGCGCTGGCCTTTGGCTTGGACAAGGGTGGCAAGGGCGACCGAAAAATTGCGGTGTACGACTTGGGTGGTGGCACTTTTGACGTGTCCATCATTGAAATTGCCGACGTGGACGGCGAAATGCAGTTTGAGGTGCTCTCCACCAACGGCGACACTTTCTTGGGTGGCGAAGACTTTGACCAACGCATCATCGACTTCATCATCACGGAATTCAAAAAAGACCAGGGCGTGGACCTGACCAAAGATGTGTTGGCCTTGCAACGCCTCAAAGAAGCTGCTGAAAAAGCCAAGATTGAACTCTCCAGCACCACCTCTACCGATGTGAACCTGCCCTACATCACGGCAGACGCCAATGGCCCACGTCACCTGAACATCAAACTCACCCGCGCCAAGCTTGAAAGCTTGGTCGAAGAGCTGATTGAACGCACCATTGCACCTTGCCGCACCGCGATTAAAGACGCGGGTGTGAACGTGGCAGACATTCAAGACGTAATTTTGGTCGGCGGTATGACCCGCATGCCCAAGGTGCAAGACAAGGTCAAAGAGTTTTTTGGCAAAGAGCCCCGCAAAGATGTCAACCCCGACGAAGCCGTGGCTGTGGGTGCGGCCATTCAGGGCCAGGTGCTCTCAGGCGACCGCAAAGACGTGCTGTTGCTTGACGTGACGCCCCTGTCCTTGGGTATTGAGACCTTGGGCGGTGTCATGACCAAAATGATCACCAAAAACACCACTATCCCCACCAAGTTTGCGCAAACCTTCTCCACTGCAGAAGACAACCAACCGGCCGTGACCATCAAAGTGTTCCAAGGTGAGCGCGAAATGGCCACAGGCAACAAGCTCTTGGGCGAATTCAATTTAGAAGGCATTCCACCATCTGCCCGCGGCTTGCCGCACATTGAAGTGACCTTTGACATTGACGCCAACGGCATCTTGCACGTGAGCGCCAAAGACAAGGGCACCGGCAAGGAAAACAAAATCACCATCAAGGCCAACTCAGGTTTGTCTGAAGACGAAATCCAAAAAATGGTCAAGGACGCAGAGCTCAATGCGGACGAAGACAAGAAAAAACTTGAAATTATTCAGTCACGTAACCAAGGCGACGGCGCCATGCACAGCGTTAAGAAGAGCCTGACCGAATTTGGCGACAAGCTTGAGGCTGGCGAAAAAGAAAAAATTGAAGCCGCACTCAAAGAACTTGAAGAAGCGCTTAAGGGCG
Organism: Hylemonella gracilis; assembly: GCA_945862005.1. Classification (GTDB taxonomy): domain Bacteria; phylum Pseudomonadota; class Gammaproteobacteria; order Burkholderiales; family Burkholderiaceae_C; genus Hylemonella; species Hylemonella gracilis_D. Next base: position 1,478 of record CAMAWQ010000084.1, read on the forward strand.
AAAACAAGGCTGAGATTGACGCCAAAACCGAAGCACTTATGGCTGCCAGCCAAAAACTGGGCGAAAAAATGTACGCTGACCAACAAGCTGCAGCGGCGGCTGCGGGTGCAGCAGGCGGCATGGGCGGCGGGCCAGGCGCCGGTATGGGCGCAGGCAATGCCCCAGGTGCTGACACCTCCACCCACCGACCCAACGATGACAACATCGTGGACGCTGAAGTTAAAGAAGTTAAAAAGGGCTGATGCTTTTGGGATTTCAAGCCCTGGGCAGCGCCCAAGACCTGTGCCGCGACCGAAACTTGTTACAAGTTGCCGTCGCGGCTTTTTGCATCCTCACCTCCTGAGTTGACTCATGGCCAAAAGAGATTTTTACGAAATTCTGGGCGTTCCTAAAAACGCGTCAGATGAAGACATCAAAAAGTCTTATCGCAAATTGGCGATGAAGTTTCACCCCGACCGCAATCAGGGTGAAGCTGCAAAAGCCGCAGAAGAAAAGTTCAAGGAAGCCAAGGAGGCTTACGAGATGCTTTCTGACCCGCAAAAGCGGACGGCTTACGACCAGTACGGCCATGCGGGCGTGGACCCCAACATGCGCCAAGGCGGCATGGGCGACGGTTTTTCGGGTGGGTTTGCCGAAGCTTTTGGCGATATTTTTGGCGACATGTTCAACCAAGGCCGTGCCCGTGGCGCGGGCGGACGCCAGGTCTACCGTGGCAGCGACCTCAGCTACGCCATGGAAGTTACGCTAGAAGAAGCGGCCAAAGGTAAAGACGCGCAAATTCGCATTCCCAGCTGGGACAGCTGTGAAACCTGCCGAGGCTCGGGTGCCAAGCCCGGCACCCAAGTTAAAAGCTGCGCCACCTGTAATGGCGCAGGCGTGGTGCAAATGCGCCAAGGTTTTTTCAGTGTGCAGCAAACCTGCCCGCATTGCCAAGGCAGTGGCAAGGTCATACCTGAGCCCTGCACCACCTGCATGGGGCAAGGCCGCATCAAACGACAAAAAACGCTTGAAGTCAAAATTCCAGCGGGCATTGACGACGGCATGCGCATTCGCAGCGCAGGCAACGGCGAACCCGGCACCAATGGCGGGCCTGCGGGCGACTTGTACATAGAAATTCGCATGCGCAAGCATGAGATTTTTGAGCGCGATGGCGACGACCTGCATTGCAACGTGCCCATCAGCATGGTCACTGCCGCATTGGGCGGCGAGATTGAAGTGCCTACCCTAACTGGCAAAGCCGCTATTGATATTCCAGAAGGCACGCAGTCTGGCAAGCAATTCAGGCTGCGTGGCATGGGCATTAAAGGTGTGCGCTCCAGCTACCCTGGGGATTTGTATTGCCACATCACCGTGGAAACGCCCGTCAAACTCAGCGAACACCAGCGCAAACTGCTGCGCGAATTGGAAGACTCGCTTAAAAAAGGGGGCGCCAAACACTCCCCCAGCGAAGACAGCTGGACCGACCGACTGAAACACTTTTTCAGCAAGTAAGTACCGGGCTTGATCCACATCAAGCCCTTCAAACTGCAGCGTCCTACGATGCCCCTAGGTCACTCCTTGACCTAGAACAGGGGCCACATGGGCGTTAGCATCACATTTCTGGGCGGTACCAACACCGTTACGGGGTCTAAGTATTGGCTCCAACACGGCAAACACAACCTGCTGGTGGATTGCGGGCTGTTTCAAGGCTACAAACTGCTGCGACTTCGCAACTGGACGCCCTTACCTGTTCCGCCCAGAGACATTCAAGCGGTGGTGCTGACCCACGCGCACCTGGATCACAGTGGGTATTTGCCCATATTGGTCAGGGACGGCTTTAAAGGCCGGGTGTACGCCACCCCGGGCACTCGAGATTTGTGCGGCATTTTGCTGCCCGACAGCGGCCATCTGCAAGAAGAAGACGCCGCGTTTGCCAACCGCCATGGCTTTTCTAAACACAGCCCCGCGCAACCGCTTTACACGCGCCAAGATGCAGTGAACTGCCTGCCCCTGATTCACCCCAGAGCCTTCACCCAAGTCTTTGAGCCTTTGCCGGGTTGGCGCACGACATTTTTTCATGCAGGGCATATGTTGGGTGCAGCCAGCGTTTTGATTGAGGTTGCAGGCCACCGCGTTTTATTTTCTGGCGACTTGGGCCGCACCGATGACCTGATGTTCAATCCGCCCGATCGTGCCCCTGCAGCAGACACTGTGCTCATTGAGTCCACCTACGGCGACCGCGAGCACCCTAAAGAACACTTGCTGGCTGAACTCGGACCCGCCTTACAACGTTTGGCAGCCAGAGGCGGTGTGGCCGTGATTCCGGTCTTTGCCGTGGGGCGCGCGCAGGCTTTACTGCATGCCATCAATGAACTCAAATTAGCAGGCAAAGTGCCGCATGCGCTGCCGGTTTTTTTAGACAGCCCCATGGCCATCCACACCACGCAACTGGCACACACCTACCCCGATGAACAACGGTTGACCGCAGCACAACTCAAGGCGCTTACCCACTGCGCCACCATGGTCAACACGGCTGAAGAGTCCAAGGCCTTGGCGAAGCGACATGGCCCTATGGTCATCTTGTCTGCCAGCGGCATGGCCACAGGGGGGCGTGTGTTGCACCACTTGGCGCTGTATGCCGGCAACAAGCGCAACATGATTGTGCTCACGGGCTTTCAAGCACCCGGCACGCGCGGGGCCAGTTTGGCCAACCACACCTCACCCATTCGCATCCACGGGCGGCCGGTTGAAGTGCGTGCGGAAGTGGTGCAACTGCAGTCGGCCTCTGCGCATGCGGACGCCACACAGCTCATGGCGTGGCTGCAAACCATGCCCGAAGCACCGCGGCAAACCTACATCGTGCATGGAGAGATGAATGCCTCAGATGAACTGCGCAAGCGCATCAACCACGAATTGGGTTGGCGCGCCTTGGTGCCTGAGCACGGATCTACGTGGCCGCTTTAGATAACTCAGCAATCAGCTCTGGCACGGCGGTGAACAAATCCGCTTCCAGGCCGTAGTCGGCCACGCTGAAGATGGGGGCCTCGGGGTCTTTGTTGATGGCCACGATGACCTTGGCGTCTTTCATGCCCGCCAAATGCTGAATGGCACCACTGATGCCGCAGGCAATGTAGAGCTGGGGCGCCACAATTTTTCCGGTCTGGCCCACCTGCCAGTCGTTAGGGGCATAGCCCGCATCTACTGCAGCTCGGCTGGCGCCAATGGCAGCACCCAACTTATCTGCCAGGGGCGACATGACTTCATTGAACTTTTCACTCGAACCCAAAGCCCGTCCGCCCGACACAATGATTTTGGCTGCAGTCAGTTCGGGGCGGTCGTTTTTGGCCATTTCAGAGCCCACAAATTGGCTCTGCCCACCATCTTGCACAGCCTCGATGCGTTCCACCGAGGCCGATCCGCCAGTTGCGGGCGCAGGATCAAAGCCCGTGGTGCGCACCGTCAACACCTTGATGGCATCTAGCGATTGCACTGTAGCCATGGCGTTACCGGCATAAATGGGGCGCTCAAAGGTGTCAGGGCTTTCTACTTTGGTGATGTCGGACACCTGAGCCACGTCTAAACGTGCTGCCACACGGGGTGCCGTATTTTTTCCAGAGGCCGTGGCCGGAAACAAAATGTGGGTGTAAACGGACGCAAGTTGCAGCACTTGCTCGGCAAGGTTTTCGGCCAAGCCATGCGCCAAAGACGCGCCATCGGCATGAAAAACTTTGCTCACACCCTGAATGTGCGCCGCTGCAATGGCCGCTGCGCCTGCTTGATGGCCAGCCAACAGCACATGCACCTCTGAGGCACAGGCCAATGCAGCTGTGACGGTGGGCAACGTGGCGCCTTTAAGCGAGAGGTTGTCGTGCTCTGCAATTACCAAAGCTTTCATAGATGAGGTCATATGTAATTTCCTTAAATCACTTTGGCTTCGTTTCTGAGCTTGTCCACCAAGGTGGCCACATCGGGCACCATGACGCCAGCCGCCCGCTTAGGTGGCTCGCATACCCTGAGGGTTTTGATGCGTGGGGTCACGTCTACCCCCAAGTCTTCAGGCTTAAAGTGGTCAAGCTGTTTTTTCTTGGCCTTCATGATGTTGGGCAAGGTCACGTAGCGGGGCTCGTTCAAGCGCAAATCGGTGGTGATGATGGCGGGCAACGACACAGACAAGGTCTCCAAACCACCGTCTACCTCTCGGGTCACTTGGGCGCGGCCATCGGCAATCACCACTTTGGATGCAAACGTGGCCTGGGGCAATCGGGCAAGGGCAGCCAACATTTGGCCGGTTTGGTTGCAATCGTCGTCAATGGCCTGTTTACCCAAAATCACCAGGCTTGCTGACTCTTTATCCAAAATGGCTTTGAGTAACTTGGCTACTGCCAAGGGCTGCAACTCTTCAGCGGTTTCCACCAAAATGGCGCGGTCTGCACCAATGGCCATGGCGGTTCGCAAAGTTTCTTGGCATTGCAAAACGCCACAAGAAACTGCAATCACTTCGCTCACTACACCCTGCTCTTTTAGGCGAACGGCTTCTTCTACTGCGATTTCGTCAAACGGGTTCATGCTCATTTTGACGTTGGCAATATCTACGCCGCTTTGATCGGACTTGACCCGAACTTTGACGTTGTAGTCCACCACGCGTTTGACGGGGACCAAGACTTTCATATGGGAAGACTCCAGCAACAGCAAAGCTGTCGATTTTAAGTGCTTACTTAGGGGCTGGCACCACAAGGGTTGATGGGCGTGCCAACTCAATGCCCTCAGCCTGCAGGCCCTTGAGAATGGCCTGGTTGACAGCCGACCGAACTCCAAGCTGGCCCGACGCGGGATCGGCAATCCAGACCACCAATACAAACTCCAGCCCATCGGGGACAAAGCTGCGCAAAAACGCGGCGGGGGCTGGGTCAGCCAATACCTTGTCGCTGTGGTTTGCAGCTGCGCACATGATTTTTTGAACCAAAGCCACATCACTTTGAGGCCCCACAGTCACAGGTAAGGTCAGCGTGATGCGGGAATCTGCTAGAGAGGAGTTTTCAATGCGTTGGGTGATGATCATCTCGTTGGGAACAATAGACTCACGACCATCCAGCGCTCGCAAAGAAGTGAATCGGGTGGTGATGTCGGTCACCACACCTTCAAATCCATCCACCTTAACCATGTCGCCAATGCGTAAAGAGCGCTCCAACAA
>CAMAWQ010000085.1 GCA_945862005.1 Hylemonella gracilis
TCGTATTTCAATAAGCTCATTGAACAGGCGGTGGACAGCGTGCCTCCTTGCTCGTGCAAAGACATGCTCAAGCAATTGGTCCGACTCGAGGCCGAGCGCTTGGTGCCCCGTGCGGCCATCGAGGCCTCTAGCAAAGCTGCTGGGCAAGCCACACAGCGCCAGACTCAGGCAGAGGTGATCCGTGCAGCAACTTGACTTCACTCCACCGGTAGCAAAGCACGGCGATTCTTGGGGGTGGCTTGAAAAAATCCACGCCACCTTAGAGCGCTGGATGTCCGACCCCGCGGTATACCGCTGGGCCATCAGCAACCCGCTCACACGCTGGGTCGCGCGCAGGCGAACCCAGCAGCTCTACGACCTCATGGGAGGCTTTGTGCACACCCAAGTGTTGATCAGCTGTGTGCGCCTCAATGTGTTTGCACTTCTGCGCGCATCACCCATGACCCTGCAAGACTTGGCCCATCGTGTGGAGGTCCCCGCTGCCAGCATGCAGCGCTTGGTGCTCTCTGCCATAGCCTTGCAGCTGTTGGAGCACCGCAGTCAAGGGCGCGTGGGGCTAGGCCCATTGGGTTTGCCGGTGGCAACGCACGAGGGTGTGCGCGCCATGGTTGAACACAACCACTTGTTGTATTTGGATCTGCAAGACCCGGTCGCCTTTTTGCGGGACGCTTGGCGGGGCGATATGGCGGGCTATTGGCCCTACGCGCACGGCAAAGAGTCTCAGGCTCAAGTGCCTCAGGGCCAAGACGCCTTTACGCGCTATTCCGCCTTAATGGATGCCTCCCAAAACTTTGTGGTGACTGAAATTTTGAGCACCTACAACTTCAGCGACCACCAATGCGTGCTGGATGTGGGGGCGGGCAAGGGGCGTTTTATCAGCCAACTGGCCCAGCAAGAGCGGCATCTCAAGATTCAGCTGTTTGATTTGGCACCCGTGCTGCAGTTGGCTCAAGTGGGGCTTCAGGCGCAGGGTTTATCGAGCCGGGCCAGTTTTTATCCTGGCAGTTTCTTAAGCGACCCCCTGCCCAAAGGGGCTGACTTGATTACCTTGGTTCGGGTCGCGCATGACCATTCGGATGCGGTGGTGCTGCAAATTTTGCGCAAGGCATTTGAGACCTTGCCTTTAGGCGGTGCAGTCTTGATTGCAGAGCCCATGGCTCAAGAGCCTGACCAGCCCCCCTTGGCGGATGCGTACTTCCATTACTACCTGTTGGCCATGGGGTCTGGGCGCTTGCGCACCCCGAGTGAGTTGATGAATCTGATGGCCCAAAGTGGTTTGACGCATATGGAATTGCTGCCCAACGCCATGCCCATCCACGCGAGGGTCCTGATCGGTCGCAAATCTAAGTGTTTACCCTAATAAGTGACTGTATCTGTAAATTTAAGTTGACGTTTATTAATGTAAGTTAAAGAATACACCCATGAATTCACAAGCCGTCGTATTCAACAACCCAAAGCAGCTGTCTTTGCAGGCTCTGGAATTGCCCCTTTTAAAAGATGGGCAAATTCAAGTTGAAGTCGCTTACAGCGGCATCAGCACAGGGACTGAGCGCTTGCTCTGGGATGGCAGCATGCCCGCGTTTCCCGGCATGGGCTATCCCTTGGTGCCCGGATACGAAACCGTGGGCAGGGTCAGTTACGCCTTGCCCCACGGTAAATACAAAGTGGGCGACTATGTTTTTGTGCCTGGCGCCAATTGTTTCAAAGGGGTGCGCAGCCTGTTTGGGGGTGCCGCTTCTGATTTGGTGGTGTCCCAAGACAAAGTGGTCAAGGTTGAAGAATCACTTAAAGAAAAGGCCGTGCTCTTGGCCTTGGCCGCTACCGCTTACCACGCCGTTTCCAAAGGGGGTGTGGGTTCGCCGGGCGCCACTCCCGATCTGATCGTGGGGCACGGTGTGATGGGACGGCTTTTGGCCCGCCTGGCCGTGGCCAGCGGAGAGCCGCCGCCCACCGTTTGGGAAACCCAAAGCGCACGCACGCATGGCGCTGAGGGTTATCAGGTCATTCATCCCGACGAAGACTCCCGCCGTGACTATCGGGCCATTTACGACGTGAGTGGCGATGCCAATTTATTAAACCAACTGATTCAACGGCTACAACGCGGAGGAGAGGTGGTGTTGGCGGGTTTCTACACCAAAGACCTCAGCTTTGCCTATGCGCCAGCCTTCATGCGCGAGGCCCAAATCCGCACAGCTGCAGAGTGGAAACGCGCTGACCTGCTGGCCGTCACCGAGTTGGTGCACACCGGGCGACTCTCGCTCGATGGCCTGATCACTCACACACAAAGCCCCAGCCAAGCGCTGGGTGCCTATGACGTGGCATTTAACGATGCCCATTGCTTGAAGATGATTTTGGACTGGAGTGCAAACGCATGAACACATTGACCACCGAACAGCCCTTGAAATTTGTGGAAACGCTTCGCAAAGAAGCCGCCATGGAGCCCGAGGCTGTGGCGACAGGCGAAGTCACCAAAGAGACCCAAATCATTGCCATCTATGGCAAGGGGGGCATTGGCAAAAGTTTCACGCTGGCCAATCTGAGCTACATGATGGCGCAGCAGGGCAAAAAAGTGCTGCTCATCGGTTGCGATCCCAAAAGCGACACCACCAGCTTGTTATTTGGCGGCAAAGCCTGCCCCACCATCATCGAGACGTCTTCACGCCTGAAGTTGGCGGGTCAAGCGGTAAGCATTGGCGACGTGTGCTTCAAGCGCGACGGCGTGTTTGCCATGGAGCTGGGTGGCCCCGAAGTGGGTCGGGGTTGTGGTGGCCGCGGCATCATCCATGGCTTTGAGACCCTAGAAAAATTGGGTTTCCATGATTGGGGCTTTGACTACGTCTTGCTGGACTTCTTGGGCGACGTGGTGTGCGGCGGCTTTGGCTTGCCCATTGCACGCGACATGTGCCAAAAGGTCATTGTGGTGGGCAGTAACGATCTGCAGTCTTTGTATGTAGCCAACAACGTGTGCTCGGCGGTCGAGTATTTCCGCAAGCTGGGCGGCAACGTGGGCGTGGCGGGCATGGTCATCAACAAAGACGACGGCACCGGCGAGGCGCAAGCCTTTGCAGCCAATACCGGTATTCCGGTGCTGGCGGCCATACCTGCTCATGAAGACATTCGCCGCAAGAGCGCCAGCTACGAAATCATCGGTAAGCCAGAGGGCGAATGGGGCCCCTTGTTTGCGGAGTTGGCCAAAAATGTGGCTGAAGCGCCGCCCGTCAGACCCAAGCCCCAAACCCAAGACCAGTTGTTGGGTTTGTTCAGTTCTGACGTTACCGGACGCAACGTGGTGTTAGAGCCAGCCACCTTGTTTGACATGGTGGGTCGCACCGACACGGTCAAGCCCAGCCTCGAAGTGGTTTACGACGAGGCCTGAAACCATGGCGCGCACTATTCCGATCGTTCCTGAAGTCCAGGCGTCCGCTGCCTCATCAGTGGCAGTGCCCACGGCCTTAGAGGGTGACGGCATGGGTTGCCATGCCGGTGCATCGGCCATGGTGGCGGCTGCCAAAACCGCTGGTAAGTCAGAAATCTTGCAGCAATACGCGCAAGACTATCCACGTAATGAAGCAGCCGGCCCACATGATCAACCCCAAAGCATGTGCCCGGCTTTCGGGTCTTTGCGCGTGGGTTTGCGTATGCGCCGCACCCAAACTATCTTGTCTGGTTCAGCTTGCTGTGTGTATGGCCTCACGTTCACCTCGCACTTCTACGGTGCGCGCCGCAGCGTGGGTTATGTGCCTTTCAACTCTGAAACCTTGGTCACGGGAAAGTTGTTTGAAGACATTCGTGAGGCGGTGCACGCCCAGGCTGACCCCGAAAAGCTAGACGCCATTGTCATCATCAATCTGTGTGTGCCCACGGCCAGCGGTGTGCCCTTGCAGCTGTTGCCCCAAGAAATCAATGGCGTGCGCATCATCGGTATTGATGTGCCCGGATTTGGCGTGCCCACCCATGCGGAAGCCAAAGACGTTTTGTCCGGTGCCATGTTGCGTTATGCACGTAAAGAAATTCAAAGCGGTCCGGTGGCTGCCCCGCGCAACGGTGTGAACCAGTTGCCCACGGTGGCTTTGCTCGGTGAAATGTTTCCGGCAGATCCCATCGGTATTGCCAATTTGTTAGCTCCCATGGGCTTGGCTGTAGGGCCCACAGTGCCCACCCGGGAGTGGCGTGAGCTTTATGCTGCATTTGACTGTGTCACGGTAGCGGCTATCCATCCGTTCTACACCGCCAGTATTCGCGAGTTTGTGGCAGCAGGCAGACCTATTGTGGGCTCAGCGCCTGTTGGTATGGACGGAACCCAAGACTGGTTACAGGCCATCGGCAGCGCCAGTGGCATTGCCCAAGACAAAATTGACCAGGCCCGCAACATCGCCAAATCCCAAATGGAAGGATTGTTGGCTAGCAAGCCCATCAAAGGGCGTATAACCCTTAGCGGTTATGAGGGCTCTGAGCTGTTGGTGGGCCGCTTGCTGGTGGAGTGCGGTGCCGATTTGCGTTACGTCGGCTCTGCTTGCCCAGCCACCCCATGGAACCAGTTGGACGCCGAATGGTTGCGTGCGCATGGGGTTCAGGTGCAGTTCCGTGCATCTCTAGAACAAGACATGCACGCCGTGCACGAATACAAGCCCCAATTGGCCATTGGCACCACACCCATTGTTCAAAAAGCCAAGCAGCTGTCGATTCCCTCGCTGTATTTCACCAACCTGATTTCGGCTCGTCCCTTAATGGGTGTGGCCGGAGCTGGCTCTTTGGTTCAGGTTATTCAGTCGGCTTTGGGCAATCAGCACCGTTTTGATGCCATGAGCGATTTCTTTGGTCCTGTGGGCAAGGGTTTTGCCTCTGGTGTGTGGGAGTCGGTACCTCAAGACCGGCCTGAATTCAAGGCTGAAACCCGCCGCCAGCTCGAGCGCCTCATGAAAAAGCGCAAAGCTGAGGAGATGGGCGGATGAACTTCTTACTCGACCACGATCGCGCGGGCGGCTACTGGGGCGCCGTGTATGTGTTCACTGCCATCAAAGGCATGCAGGTAGTCATTGACGGCCCCGTGGGTTGCGAAAACCTGCCTGTGACCTCGGTGTTGCATTACACCGATGCCTTGCCGCCGCACGAACTGCCCATTGTGGTGACGGGCCTGGCCGAAGAGCAGCTTGGCCGCGAAGGTACCGAAGGCGCCATGAAGCGCGCCCACGCTACCCTAGACCCAGACCTGCCCGCCGTGGTGGTCACGGGCTCCATTGCTGAAATGATTGGCGGTGGCGTCACGCCTGAAGGCACCAATATTCAGCGTTTTTTGCCGCGCACGATTGACGAAGACCAATGGCAGTGCGCCAACCGCGCCATGTTTTGGCTCTGGAGCGACTATGGTTTGCGCAAAGTGCCTGAGCGCAAGCCCGCCAGCGAGCGCGCTCCAGGCGAAAAGCCACGCGTCAACATCATTGGACCCTGCTACGGCACCTTCAATTCTCCCAGCGACTTGGCAGAAATTCGCCGCCTGGTTCAAGGCATTGGCGCCGAAGTCAATATGGTGTTTCCATTGGGCAGCCATGTGGCCGATGTGTCGCGCTTGGTAGAGTCCGATGTCAATATTTGCATGTACCGGGAATTTGGCCGCATGCTTTGCGAGGCGCTAGAGCGGCCGTATTTGCAAGCCCCCATAGGCTTGCACAGCACCACCTTGTTTTTACGTAAGTTGGGCGAGCTGTTGGGCCTAGACCCTGAGCCTTTTATTGAGCGCGAGCGCCACACCACGCTCAAGCCCCTGTGGGACTTGTGGCGTTCGGTCACCCAAGACTTTTTCACCACCGCCAGCTTTGCGGTGGTGGCCACCGAAACCTACAGCCGTGGCATACGCCATTTCTTAGAAGTGGAAATGGGCTTGCCCTGCCGCTTTGCAGTCGGTCGATCAGCCGGGGTCAAAACCAATAACGAACAAGTCAGAGAACTCTGTCACACCAAGACCCCACTCATCATGTTTGGGAGCTTTAACGAGCGCATGTACCTGAGCGAAATGGTCAGTGCGGGCCCCATGCGTTCTGCATTTATCCCGGCCTCGTTTCCCGGTGCGGTGATTCGTCGCCATACCGGCACCCCTTTTATGGGCTACAGCGGGGCTACTTATTTGGTGCAAGAGGTGTGCAATGCCTTGTTTGATGCCTTGTTCCACATCCTGCCGCTAGGCACAGAAATGGACAAGGTGGAGGCTACACATGCACGCGGTGTTTCGGGTGCGCCTTCTGGCAATGCTACTTGGCATACCGAGGCACAACACCTCATGCGTGAGATGGTGGCAGCACAACCCGTGTTGGTGCAAATATCCGCCGCCAAGCGTTTGAGAGATCAGGCCGAGCGAAGAGCTCGCGAAGCGGGCCTAGAAGAAGTAGCCACTGAGCATGTTCAAAGCGCAGGTCGCGAGTTGGGCATGGGAGTGACCGCATGATTTTCAGAATGTCGTGGCATGGCGCTGCGGATACCCAGGTTGCGCGGGTTGTGCGCATCGTTGGCCGCAAGGCCGTTTAGTGAAGGAGTACTCGTATGTCGAATCGGTCCTCTAT
>CAMAWQ010000086.1 GCA_945862005.1 Hylemonella gracilis
TACCACGCGGGCCAGTATGTGGAGTTTTTGCTGCGCGACGGCAGCCGCCGCAGCTACTCCATGGCCAATGCGCCGCACCTGCTGGCCAAAGAGAGCCCGCAAATTGAGCTGCATATTCGGCACATGCCGGGCGGCAAATTTACCGATCACGTGTTTGGCGCCATGAAAGAAAAAGAAATTCAGCGCATTGAGGGGCCTTACGGCAGCTTTTTTCTGCGCGACTCCGAAAAACCCATGGTGCTGCTGGCCTCGGGCACGGGGTTTGCGCCCATTAAGGCCTTGATAGAGCACATGCAGTTTCAAAACAGCACACGGCCCGCCACCTTGTATTGGGGTGGCCGCCGCCCAGCCGACTTGTACATGGCCGACTGGATCGCCCAAAAGCTGCAAGAAATGCCCCATCTGAAGTACGTGCCCGTGGTGTCCAACGCCCTGCCTGAAGACCAATGGACGGGCCGCACAGGCTTTGTGCACCAAGCGGTGCTGCAAGACCTACCCGACCTTTCTGGCCATCAGGTGTACGCCTGCGGCGCGCCGATTGTGGTGGAGTCTGCCCAGCGCGACTACGTGGCCGCCGGCTTGCAAGCTGATGAGTTTTTTGCGGATTCGTTTACCAGCGAGGCTGATAAGTCGGCCTAAACCGTTTTTTAGGTCATTCGCCCAAGTCAGCCGCGCGCACGGCGAGTTTGTCCCTCAGCTGCCTCATTTTTTCGGCAATTTTGATTTCCAGGCCGCGCTCCACGGGTTGGTAGAAGTGGGGGGTGGGCATGCCTTCAGGCAAATAGGTTTCGCCAGCGGCAAAACCGTCGGCCTCGTCATGCGGGTAGCGGTAGCCTTTGCCATAGTCCAGCTCTTTCATGAGCTTGGTGGGGGCGTTGCGCAGGTGCATAGGCACGGGGCGGGTGCCGTCTTGTTTGATCCATGACCGCGCCGCTTTAAAGGCCTTGTAACCGGCATTGCTCTTGGGCGCCACAGCCAAATAGATGATGGCTTGCGCCAGGGCCAACTCGCCTTCTGGGCTGCCCAGGCGCTCGTAAGTCTGCGCGGCCTCGTTGGCCAACTGCATAGCGCGCGGATCGGCCAGGCCAATGTCTTCCCAGGCCATACGCACCATGCGCCGTGCCAAGTAGCGAGGGTCCACACCCCCGTCGAGCATGCGCACCAGCCAGTACAAGGCGGCATCGGGGTCTGAGCCGCGCACAGACTTGTGCAGCGCGCTGATGGTGTCGTAAAACTGCTCGCCCCCCTTGTCAAAGCGGCGCATGCGCTCGCCCAGCACTTGCAGCAGCCAGTCGTCATCGACCTCAGTGCGCCCTTGCTGGGTGGCAGCCACCGCCAAGGTTTCTAGGGTGTTAAGCAAACGCCGGGCATCGCCATCGGCATAAGCCACCAAACGATCTACGGCAGCCGGGGTGAGCTGAGGCACTGCGGCCATACCTTGAGCCTTGAGGATGATGTGCCCCAAGTCTGCCTCGGTTAGAGGTTGCAACACATACACCGCGGCTCTGGAAAGCAGCGCTGAATTGACCTCAAAAGAAGGGTTTTCGGTGGTGGCGCCAATAAAGGTGAACAGGCCAGACTCCACGTGGGGCAAAAAAGCATCTTGTTGGCTTTTGTTAAAGCGGTGCACCTCGTCCACAAACACCAAGGTGCGCTTGGGCAGAGCGGATGTGGCCCGCTCTACCGCCTCGCGAATGTCTTTCACCCCACCGAGCACGGCACTGATGGTTAAAAACTGCGCGTCAAAGGCTTGCGCCATCAAGCGGGCAATGGTGGTTTTGCCCACGCCGGGTGGACCCCACAAAATACAGCTGTGCGGCTGACCGGATTCAAATGCCACTCGCAGCGCCTTGCCCGGGCCCAGCACCTGCTGCTGGCCAATCACGTCGTTTAGGGTACTCGGGCGAAGGCGCTCGGCCAGAGGTAGGTGCGGGGTCGCCATGGCCGTTAGTGGCGGTAAGGCATTAGGGGCGGACGATATCCACGCCTTTGGGAGGCACAAACTTGAACTGCGCAGCCCCCAAGCCAGAGGGGTTGGCTTCATAACGCTCAAAGCTCAGCACTGAGCGCTGACCAAACGCATCTGAAATTTCCAGCACCGCCAGCACCACGCCCTGAGCTTCTGAGCGCAGGCCGATGCGAACCGACTGCAAGGCGGCATCGCGCGCCTTGGGCAGGGCCAGCACCCACTGCAAGCCTTGGGCCTCGGGCTGGGCCTGAAACTGAAAGTCTTTTTGCATGGCGCTCAGGTCTTGGCCTGAGGTCAACCACGCGGCGGGGGTGCTGCCCAGTGCTTGGGCCTGAGGTCTCGCAGTGACTTGCGCCAAGTCGGGGTCGTAAAGCCACAGCGTTTGGCCATCGGCCACGATCTGCTGCACAAAAGGTTTTTGGTAATCAAACCGAAACAGCTGGGGGCGCACAAACGCAAAACTGCCGGTTGACGTTTTGCTGCGGGCGGGCTGATCGGCTTTGCCGGGGGTGGTCACCACCTGAGTAAATTCGGCCCTGCCGCTGCGGCTAGTTTTTAAAAATTGCTCCAAGGCTTCGAGACCGTTGGCAAAAGACGGTAAGGCCCAAAACAGGCTGGCCAAAAGGCCAAATGCGCATATCCATGGGCGGGCGCAATGACTCATCCTTGGTTGCGTGCTGTGGTTATTCATCCCGGTTGGGCACCAAGATGTCGCGCTGACCATTGGTGCTCATGCTGCTGACCAAACCGGCTTTTTCCATGTCTTCCACCAAACGGGCCGCGCGGTTGTAGCCAATTTTGAGGTGGCGCTGCACCAGCGAAATGCTGGCCTTGCGGTTTTTAAGCACCACTTCCACGGCTTGGTCGTACATGGGATCTTTTTCAGAATCACCGCTGCCCAAGCCTTCTGCATAGCCGTTCTCACCTTCCACGGTGCCGCCTTCCAACACGCCGTCAATGTAGTCGGGTTCACCTTGGGTTTTGAGGTAGCTCACCACGCGGTGGACCTCGTCGTCGCTCACAAAAGCGCCGTGTACGCGAACCGGCAAGCCGGTACCACTGGCCATGTAGAGCATGTCGCCCATGCCCAGCAAGGCTTCGGCACCCATTTGGTCCAAGATGGTGCGGCTGTCGATTTTGCTGCTCACTTGAAACGCAATGCGGGTAGGTATGTTGGCCTTAATAAGCCCGGTGATCACGTCCACACTGGGGCGCTGGGTGGCCAAAATAAGGTGAATGCCCGCCGCACGGGCTTTTTGCGCCAAGCGGGCAATGAGCTCTTCAATTTTTTTGCCCACCACCATCATCAGGTCGGCCAGTTCGTCGATCACCACCACAATGTGCGGCAGGCGCTGTAAGGGCTCGGGGCTGTCAGGCGTGAGGCTAAAGGGGTTGTACAAAAACTCGCCACGGGCCTTGGCTTCGTCTATTTTGTGGTTGTAACCGCTCAAGTTGCGCACGCCCAGCTTGCTCATGAGCTTGTAGCGGCGCTCCATTTCAGCCACGCACCAGTTTAGGCCGTGCGCGGCTTGCTTCATGTCGGTGACCACCGGCGCCAACAAATGCGGAATGCCTTCGTAGACCGACATTTCCAGCATCTTGGGGTCAATCATCAGCAAGCGCACATCGCTGGCCTCGGCCTTATAAAGCAGGCTCAAAATCATGGCGTTGATACCCACCGACTTGCCCGAACCCGTGGTGCCCGCCACCAGCACGTGGGGCATTTTGGCCAGGTCCGCCACCACAGGGTTGCCCACAATGTCTTTGCCCAAGCCCATGGTGAGCATGGATTTGGCTTCGTTGTAGATGTTGGAGCCCAAAATTTCGGACAACTTGATGGTTTGCCGCTTGGCATTGGGCAATTCCAGGGCCATGGTGGTTTTGCCGGGTATGGTTTCGACCACCCTTATGGACACCAAACTGAGTGAGCGCGCCAAGTCTTTGGCCAAGCCCACAATTTGCGAGCCCTTCACGCCGGTGGCGGGCTCAATTTCATAGCGCGTGACCACGGGGCCCGGCTGCGCCATCACCACCCGAACCTCCACACCAAAGTCGTTCAGGCGCTTTTCAATCATGCGGCTGGTCATCTCCAGCGTTTCGGGCGAGACGCCTTCTTGCCGGGTGAGGGCGCCGTCCAGCAAATCCACTTGAGGCAATTTGGTGTCGGGCATGTCGGCAAAAAGCGGTTTTTGGCGTTCTTTGACTACACGCTCACTTTGGGGCACAACTAGGGGGGCAGGCTCTAAAAGAATGGGCGGAAGGTCCAACACATCCACCCGCTCGATCACCACTTCTTCGCGTTCGCGCGCCGCACGTTGGCCCAGCGCCAAGTCTTCTGCCATTTCGCGCTTGGCGCGCAGCCGATCCCACCAAGACTCCAAGGCGGCACCCATCTGTTCGGCCACTTGCGCCCAGGAAAATCCAAACACCAAAGCGGTGCTGATCAACACCAAACCAATACACACCAGCGCAGAACCGGTGTAACCCAAGCCCATCACGCTCCAAGGCCCAAGGAAGTAACCCAACACGCCGCCGCCGTGTCCGGGCAAATGGGACTCCCAGCTGTAAAAACGCACCCATTCCAAGCAGGCGCTGGCACTGAGCAAACCGCACAACCCGAGTAACTTCGCCCAGCGGCTGCCGGGCGGATCGGTTGGGACATAAGCTTCATCGCCACCGCCTCTGAGCCAATCGGCCAATGCAGCCAACCAAGCCCGCAAGCCCGCAGCCAAGGCCCACCAAACCGAAAAACCCATCAGGTAGTAACTTAAATCGGCCAGCCACGCGCCCAGCACGCCACCTTTATTGAGCGTTCGGCCGCTTTCACCCGAGGTGGACCAAGCTGCATCCTGCAGGGCATAAGTGCTTAGGGACAAGATCCAAAACACCAGCGCCACCAAACCGGCCAGCAAGAAGAGCTCTTGGGCATAGCGAGCCAGAACCGACTTAGGTGGTTCAGACCTAGTGTTTCGAATGGACTTTCGAGGTGGCGTATGTGCACCCGAGCCACGGGCCGCAGAGGTTAGCGTATGGATTGAAAAAGCCATCTTGTTTGCGAGCTTAACGCAAGCCCACACCGGCAAGAGAAGCAGCGGTCCGTAAAATCAGAGGTTCTATTCATGAGCCCATCACTATGTCCACAACCCGCCACGCCAAAGTTTTGATTCTGGGCTCCGGCCCTGCTGGTTACACCGCCGCCCTTTACGCCGCACGTGCCAACCTCAACCCCGTGCTGATCACCGGCATGGCCCAAGGCGGTCAATTGATGACCACGACCGAAGTAGACAACTGGCCCGCCGACGTGGACGGCGTGCAGGGACCTGACCTGATGCAACGTTTTTTGGCCCATGCCGAGCGCTTTAAAACCGAGGTGCTGTTTGACCACATCAACCAAGTGAACTTGAGCCAGCGCCCCTTTACCTTGCATGGCGACAGCGGTGTGTACACCTGCGACGCACTGATTTTGGCCACGGGTGCTTCTGCCAAGTACTTGGGTTTGCCCTCAGAACAGGCCTTTATGGGCCGGGGCGTTTCGGGTTGCGCCACCTGCGACGGTTTTTTCTACCGCGACCAGGTGTGCTGCGTGGTGGGTGGTGGCAACACTGCTGTGGAAGAGGCGCTGTACCTCTCCAACATTGCCAGCAAGGTGTACTTGATTCACCGCCGAGACAAGTTCAAAGCTGAACCCATTTTGGTGGACAAGGTCATGGATAAGGTGGCCG
Source organism: Hylemonella gracilis (assembly GCA_945862005.1). Classification (GTDB taxonomy): domain Bacteria; phylum Pseudomonadota; class Gammaproteobacteria; order Burkholderiales; family Burkholderiaceae_C; genus Hylemonella; species Hylemonella gracilis_D. Next base: position 5,692 of record CAMAWQ010000086.1, read on the forward strand.
CCGGCAAGATCGAGCTTAAAACCTTCCAGGTGCTTGACGAGGTTTTGGGTGACAGCACCGGCGTGACCGGCGTGCGCCTTAAAAGCACGGTCGACGGCAGCACGCAAGACCTGATTCTGCAAGGCTGCTTTATTGCCATTGGACACGCGCCCAACACTGATATTTTTCAGGGCCAGCTGGAAATGGAAAACGGCTATATCGTGACGCATGGCGGCCACAAGGGTTTTGCCACTCAAACTTCAGTGCCGGGTGTGTTTGCGGCGGGCGACGTGCAAGACCATGTGTACCGTCAAGCCATCACCAGCGCAGGTACGGGCTGCATGGCCGCTTTGGATGCGCAACGGTTCTTAGAGCAAGATTGAAGCTTATTGGCATATAATTTGTAGCTTTACTAAAGTCAGCTCATTAATTGAATGGGTTAGGTTAGTAAAGTTAGGGCTACCGCCACCCTATGGCGAGGTGAAGCGCTCACGATGTGACCGCTGTTTATTGGATATTTTTCATGGCACGCGTATGTGAAGTCACGGGCAAAGGCCCGATGGTGGGAAACAACGTTTCTCACGCGAACAACAAAACCAAGCGCCGATTCCTCCCGAATCTGCAGTACCGCCGTTTTTGGGTGGAAACTGAGAACCGTTGGGTACGCCTTCGCGTGTCTAGCGCGGCTTTGCGCTTGATCGACAAAAACGGTATCGACTCTGTGCTCGCAGATTTGCGCGCACGTGGTCAAGCCTAACCACCCAATAAGGAGTTAACACATGGCTACCAAAGGCGGACGCGAAAAAATCAAGCTGGAATCCACAGCTGGCACGGGTCATTTCTATACGACCAGC
>CAMAWQ010000087.1 GCA_945862005.1 Hylemonella gracilis
TCTTGTGCTCCGGTAATTGAATCTTTAAAACTTCTATGGATGCGCGGTTTACACCGCTGCCGCACCCGCCACAATTTCAGACAGTTCTTTGGTAATCCCTGCCTGACGGGTTTTGTTGTAAACGAGCTTGAGCTCGCTGATCACAGTACCCGCGTTATCTGTTGCCGCCTTCATAGCGACCATACGTGCTGACTGCTCAGACGCCATGTTTTCTGCCACTGCTTGGTAAACCAAGGCTTCTACGTAGCGCACCAACAATTCGTCAATGACGGCTTGTGCATCGGGTTCGTAGAGGTAATCCCAATCGTGCTGGGGTCCGCTCGCTTGAGCGTCAGACTGAATTTGATCTGCCGATAAGGGAAGCAGCTTTTCAAGCACGGGCTCTTGCTTCATGGTGTTGATGAACTTGGTGTAGCTTAAGTACACCGCACTCAATTCACCACGGGTATAAGCATCCAGAAGCACCTTCACGGGGCCAATGAGCTTTTCCAAATGAGGCATGTCCCCTAAATGCGTCACGTGTGACACCACTTGAGCGCCAATTCGGTTTAAAAAACCTAAACCTTTGTTGCCAATGGCCACCGCTTGCGCTTTAACGCCATCGGCTTGCAGATCGCGCAACTTGTTGGTCACACCACGCAGTACGTTGGTGTTCAAGCCGCCACACAGGCCCTTGTCGGTTGTGACCACAATGACACCCACCGACTTGGCTTCATGGATGTGCATAAAGGGGTGCACGTAGTCGGGATGAGCCTTGCCCAAATTGGCGGCAATGTTGCGAATTTTGTCGCTGTAAGGCCGCGCCGCATGCATGCGCTGCTGAGCCTTGCGCATTTTGGAAGCGGCCACCATTTCCATGGCTTTGGTGATCTTTTTGGTGTTTTCCACCGATTTGATCTTGCCGCGTATTTCCTTGCCTGCTGCCATATGTGTGTCCTTAAGTCGTCAGGCCAGATTCAAGCAAACGACTTTTTAAACGCAGCAATGGCCGTGTTCATCTCAGCTTCAGCATCCTTGTCCATGGCTTTGTCAGCCTCAAGCTTACTCAGCAGGGCGGCATGCTTGTCTTTTAAGTAGCTGTGCAAGCCATGCTCAAAGGGCAACACGCGCTTGACGTCGAGGTCGTCCAAGTAGCCTTTGTTGACAGCGTACAAGGTGGAAGCCATCAAGCTGATAGGCAGGGGGGAGTACTGAGGCTGCTTGAGCAATTCGGTTACGCGGGCACCGCGGTCGAGCTGCTTGCGGGTGGCTTCGTCCAAGTCAGAGGCAAACTGAGCAAAAGCTGCCAATTCGCGGTACTGAGCCAAGTCGGTACGGATACCACCCGACAAGCTCTTGATGAGTTTGGTTTGTGCAGCACCACCCACGCGTGAAACCGAAATACCAGCGTTGATCGCAGGGCGCACACCTGCGTTGAACAAGCTGGTTTCCAAGAAGATCTGACCGTCGGTGATGGAAATCACGTTGGTAGGCACGAAGGCCGACACGTCTCCCGCTTGGGTTTCAATAATGGGCAGCGCCGTTAAAGAACCCGTTTTGCCTTTGACTTCGCCTTTGGTAAAAGCTTCCACGTATTCAGCGTTGACGCGGGCTGCACGCTCGAGCAAACGGCTATGGAGATAGAACACATCGCCAGGGTAGGCTTCGCGGCCAGGGGGGCGACGCAAAAGCAAGGACACCTGACGATAAGCCACCGCCTGCTTAGACAAATCGTCGTAAATGATCAAGGCGTCTTGGCCACGGTCACGGAAGTATTCGCCCATGGTGCAGCCAGAGTAAGCAGAAACAAACTGCATAGCTGCAGATTCAGAAGCGGTAGCGGCCACCACAATGGTGTAGCTCATGGCGCCAGATTGCTCTAAGGCACGCACCACGTTTTTAACGGATGACGCCTTTTGACCAATGGCCACGTAGATACAGGTCATATTTTGACCTTTTTGATTGATGATGGTGTCAATCGCTACAGCAGTTTTACCGGTTTGGCGGTCACCAATGATCAATTCTCGCTGTCCACGGCCAATTGGCACCATGGAGTCAATGGCCTTCAAGCCAGACTGCATGGGCTGATCCACGGATTTACGTGCAATCACGCCTGGCGCGACTTTTTCAATCACGTCGGTCATTTTGGCGTTGATCGGGCCTTTGCCGTCAATAGGCTGACCCAAGGCGTTGACCACGCGGCCTATCAACTCAGGGCCGACGGGCACTTCCAAAATGCGGCCGGTGCACTTGACTACATCGCCTTCAGAGATGTGCTCGTATTCACCCAAAATCACCGAACCCACAGAGTCGCGCTCGAGGTTAAGGGCTAAGCCAAATGTAGGCTGGCCGTCTTTGGTGGCTGGGAACTCCAACATTTCGCCCTGCATCACGTCCGACAGGCCGTGAATACGGCAAATGCCGTCGGTCACCGATACCACGGTGCCTTGGTTGCGCACATCGGAGCTGACGGACAGCCCCTCAATACGGCTCTTGATCAATTCAGAGATTTCTGCGGGATTGAGTTGCATGACTCTTTCCTTCTTTCCTTAATTAAAGCTCCAACTTGAGAACACCTCAAGCCGTAAGAGCCACTTTCATTTGTTCAAGACGGGCTTTAACCGAAGTGTCCAGCACCTCGTCACCCACCACCACTCGGATGCCACCAATCAAGGAGGCGTCGATTACCACCGAAAGCTTTAACTTGCGCGCAAACCGCTTCTCTAACAATGCCAACAAGTCTTTCAGCTCAAGATCTGGAATAGAAAATGCGCTGTAAACCTCGGCATCAAAAACACCACTGCGCTGATTTTTTAGCTCGTGGAACTGTGTAGCCATTTGAGGCAAAGCCGACAACCTGCGGTTATCAATCACAGTTCGCAGGAAGTTTTTTGCATGGTCATCCAAAGGGGTTTTCAAAACCCCACAGATCACATCCAAAACTTGCTGCGTAGTAGACGCCGGAGATGCATCCAACTCTTGTAACCGATCATCGGATGCAATCAGCGCCAACTCATCCAGCCAGGATGAGACTGACTCTAAGTTGTGCCCAGACACTTGGAAAAGCGCTTCCGAGTAGGGTCTAGCGATGGTTGCGAGTTCAGCCATGGACCTCAAAGCTCCGTTTTCAGTCGACCAAGAAGTTCGGCGTGAACGCTCACATTGACTTCCTTGCGCAAAATTTGCTCTGCACCTTTCACAGCAAGCGCAGCGACCTGATCGCGCAAAGTATCGCGAGCCTTAATAGATTGCTGCTCGGCTTCGGCCTTTGCGGCTGCAATGATGCGATTGCCCTCTTCAACAGCTCGGGCCTTGGCTTCATCAATCATGGCTTGTGCTCGACGCTCGGCCTCTGCCAAACGTACGGCCGTTTCATTACGGGAGCTTGCAAGCTCGGCTTCAACGCGCTTATTGGCCATAGCCAATTCGGCCTTGGCCTTGTCGGCAGCCTCAAGCCCGTCGGCTATCTTCTGAGCCCGCTCGTCTAACACCTTTGTGATCGGCGGCCACACGAATTTCATCGTGAACCAAACTAAGATCGCAAAAACGATAGCCTGCAGGAACAGGGTTGCGTTAATGTTCACGGATAGATTCCTTCTTTAAGTGAAGGGCGAACCGTTGATTACTTCAGAACGAAGGGGTTAGCGAAGGCGAACAGCAAAGCAATCGCCACACCAATCAAGAAGGCCGCATCAATCAGACCAGCCAAGATGAACATCTTGGTTTGCAGCTCGTTCATCAATTCTGGTTGACGTGCAGAAGACTCAAGGAACTTGCCGCCCATCAAAGCGATGCCAATCGATGCGCCTATAGCACCTAAACCCACAATTAAACCGCATGCCAGCGCTACGAGACCGAGAATATTTTCCATGAGAGGCTCCTAAAGGTTAGTAAAAAAGTAAATCGAAACTGGTTAATGAAATCAATGCGCGTCGTGGGCTTGACCGGTGTAGATCAAAGTCAGCATCATGAAAATGAAAGCTTGCAGGGTGATCACCAATATGTGGAAGAGGGTCCAAACGGTACCGGCAATCACATGACCAATAGCCAAACCCACACCTGTTACAGAAAGTGCCCAGCCGCCCCCCATCAGGGCAATCAGCATGAACACCAACTCACCCGCAAACATATTGCCAAACAGTCGCATGCCGTGTGACACCGTTTTGGCAAGGTATTCAATCAACTGCATCAGCAGGTTCACGGGATAAAGCGCCCAGTGGTTACCAAACGGCGCCGCAATCAATTCATGCGCCCAGCCACCCAAACCTTTGATTTTGATGTTGTAAACCAAGCAAATGAACAATACCGAGCAAGACAAACCCAATGTAGTGGACAAGTCTGCCGTGGGCACCACCCTCATGTAGTCTTTGAAGCCCAAGCTAGGCCCCACCTCATGCCAGATCCCGGGGATCAAATCAACGGGAAGCATGTCCATCGCATTCATCAGAAAAATCCACACGAACACGGTCAGCGCCAAGGGGGAAATAAGTTTTCGGCTGACCGGGTTGTGAACCACGCCCTTGGCTTGGTTTTCCACCATTTCAGACATGATTTCGACAGCCGCCTGAAAACGGCCGGGCACGCCTGATGTGGCTTTACGTGCCGCGCTCCAAAGGATCACACAACCCAAAAAGCCGAGCAGCGCAGAAAAAAATACGGAATCGAGATTGAAAATACTGAAGTCAACAATGCTGGTCTGCTTGACACTTTCGAAGTCAAAGTTTTTTTGCAGATGCTGCAGATGGTGCTGGATGTACTCACCTGCTGTCAGAACATTTTGATCAGAAGACATTTCAATGAATTACTAGAAAAGAAACAAAGAACCTAAAACTTACTTATCTAATGGCTTATCAATAACCAAACCAGAACCCAAACGTGGCTTAGGTCTTATAGCCAAAGCCCACCAATACACCTTAAGAGACAAAAACATGCCACCTAAAAAAAACTGCCAATGGAGGCTTTCCAAACACCAAACTGACAAAAAAATCAGCGCCACCGACAAAACCAACTTCACCAGCTCACCAACAAAAAAAGCAAGCGCTGCAGAGTGCACACCTCGTTGAGCTGATCCCCTCGAAATGACGGCCACAAATACAAGTGCCGGAACCCAGACCACCCCCACGCCACATGCCGCCGAGACCACACCAAACTCGTGTTGGCTCCAAAATGCCACCAACAACACATAAACCACACCAAGGCCCAGCTGTACGACAATGACCCACCAAGGGGAAATCATCGGGCTTTTTAATCTGAGATTTTGAGCTTGACAAGGAGTCAAAGGCTCAGGGTAATCATCACATTTTTGTTCAGCAGATGCGCCAAGTATTGGCATGTAAGGTGACACCAAAATTACAAAGCCGTTACAAACCTAGATTTTCGACAAGCCTCAAATTGTACTTCGATTTTTCACAACGCCTGCTGCGTAAGGCTCGCCAGCCACTTTTGATCCAAAGTACGGGTAGCTTCATTGGACAAAAGGTGATGAGTTCTGCATCTAATGTCACAATTGAATGGACTTTTGTTTAAGACTGATGACACCTGCAACTCCCCCGCCTAGACTAGCTGTTATGGTGTTTCCCATGGACTTTCCGATCAAGGTCATGGGGGCTCAAGTTGCCGGTTTCGTTGAGGCCATAGAAGCCATTGCTTTGGCCTTTGATCCAAAATTTGACCGCTCCACCACCGAACTCAGGCCCAGCAGCACGGGCAAGTACCTTGGGGTAACCATCACCATCCAAGCCACAAGCCAAGACATGCTCGACGAGCTTTACAGAACCCTGTCCACCCACCCCATGGTGAAAGTGGTTCTTTAAGGCCATGAACTTCAAGCCATGATGGTTCGAGATTTGGGGCAAGTGGAGCTGCTGCCCACACTTGCGGCCATGCAAACTTTTACTGAACAACGGCAAGTCGACACGCCAGACGAGCTTTGGCTGTGCGAACACCCGCCTGTGTTTACCCAAGGCTTGGCGGGTAAAGCCAGCCACGTTTTGGATGCGCGCCACATTCCGGTGGTGCAAACCAACCGCGGTGGGCAGGTGACCTATCACGGGCCGGGTCAGGTGGTGGCTTACCCCTTGCTTGACCTCAAACGTGCAGGCTACTTTGTGAAGGAATACGTGTACCGACTAGAAGATGCTCTGTTGCGCACCTTGGCAACATTTGGCGTCATTGGCCACCGGGTGGCAGGCGCGCCAGGCATTTACGTGCGGCTGGGCGAACCCCATTCTCATGCGCTGTTGCCGCAGCGCCCTCAGTTTCAAACGTTTCAGCCGACGGATAGCACTTCGCAAGAGGAAATCAGCCCAAGCCCAAGTCGAGCACCCCCCCCCCCAACTTAACGGGCTTAGGCAAGATTGCGGCGCTGGGCATTAAGGTCAGC
>CAMAWQ010000088.1 GCA_945862005.1 Hylemonella gracilis
CCAGTTTGAAAGCTTTGTGGACCCGCTGGTCATCATGCTCTCGGTACCTATGTCCATGATTGGGGCTTTGCTGGCCCTGAATTGTAGCGGCGGCTCACTGAATGTGTATTCGCAAATTGGTCTGATCACCTTGGTGGGGCTGATCACCAAGCATGGCATTTTGATTGTGGAGTTTGCCAACCAAATGCGCGAAGAGGGCATGGGCATGAAAGAAGCCGTCATCAAGGCGGCCAGTCAGCGTTTGCGTCCCATTTTGATGACCACGGGCGCTATGGTGCTCGGCGCGGTGCCTTTAGCCTTGGCGCATGGCGCTGGTGCTGAAAGCCGCATTCAAATTGGCTGGGTCATTGTGGGCGGTATGTCTTTGGGCACCTTGCTCACCATATTTGTGGTGCCCACTATGTATTCATTGTTGGCCCGCAAACAGGCCCCAGGCGCCAACAAGCAGGAAGTGTCGGGTGAAGTGGTTTCAGCCTAGTCTGTGCCCAGTTAGTGGCTAATCTTGGCCTACATCACCCCCTCAAACATCATCACATCCACCTCATCACCCACGGCCACAGGGCCTTGGTGATGGTCCAGGACCATCAGGCCGTTGGCTTGCACCATAGAGCTCAACATGCCTGAGCCTTGAAGTCCGGTGGTGGTCACCTGCAGTTGCCCATCAGAGCTGCGGGTGACGCATACCCTCAGGTACTCGGTGCGTCCGGGTTTTTTCCTTAGGGCTTCTGTGCTGCGCGCCTTCAGCATGGGTGGGCCGCCGATGTCTTGGCTTCGCAGGCCCATGAGCTTGAGCAAAGCAGGGCGCACCAATGCTAAAAACGTCACCATCACTGCTACAGGGTTGCCAGGCAAACCAAACCAAACGGCCTGTCTTATGCGCCCCATGGCCATGGGACGCCCGGGCTTCATGGCAATGCGCCAAAACGCTACGTCGCCCAGCTCTTTCATCAAGGCTCTAGTAAAGTCTACGTCCCCCATGCTCACGCCCCCGCTGGTGATGATGGCGTCGGCCTGAGCCGAGGCTTGCTCAAAAGCGGCTTTAAGCTGCACGGGGTCGTCCTGCACCACGCCCAAGTCCAGCACCTCACAACCCAAGCGGCTCAGTAGGCCCAATACGCTGTAGCGGTTGCTGTCGTACACCGCGCCTTCTCGGGGCGGCTCACCCAGGGTCAACAGTTCGTCCCCCGTTGAAAAATATGCCACCTTCAGGCGTCGAAACACCACAGCTTGGGCCAGACCTAAGCTGGCCATCAAACCCAGTCCGGCTGGGTTAAGCCTTTGGCCTTGCTGCAAAGCCACGCTGCCTTGGGCCACGTCTTCACCTTTGAGGCGGCGGTTGTCGCCCGCTTTCAGATGGGCCGTTTTAAACCGGATGGCGTGGGGTGGGGTCGCATGCTGAACCGGTTGCACCATTTCTTGCGGCACCACCGTGTCTAAACCTTCAGGCATGACTGCACCCGTGGTGATGCGCACGCATTGCCCGGCTGCAACAGCGCCTCTCCAAGCCTTGCCCGCAAGTGCGGTGCCCACGACTTGCAACTGCACATCGTCAGAAGAGGTTTGGCCCAGTGCGCTGCCCATGAAGGCGTAACCGTCCATGGCCGAGTTGTGGTGGGGCGGCACGTCTAGGGGCGAGGTCACGTCTTGAGCCAGCAAACGGTCTAAGGCCTGCAACAAGGGCAGGCACTCCTGAAGAGCCGGGTCATGTGCTGCGGAGTTCTGCGCTATGGAGCTGATACGTTGGTCGATCAGCTCCCAAACCTGCTGGGGTGTCAGGTCGTTGGAGGGTTCCTGGGTCATGGGGTGTGGCTTGAAGAGGTGCGTTCAATGTACCGCAGCTCATCGAGCGTATTGGCATTAAAAAAAGCCAACGGGTCGTCATGCGGCTGGTCAAAGTTCACATAGCTGATGTGGCACGTTTGGGCCCAATGTTCAACCTTGCGCTCCCCTTGGGCTAAAAATTGCCGAAGGCTGGGCAGCACGCTCACGCGCATGAGACCAAATACGGGTTGGGGTTTGAGGGGGCGTTTATCGAAGTCGGATGCGTCAATTCCACAGGCCATGGCTATTTCAGACTGGTCTTGGTTTAAAGCCGCTAACAAGCGTTCGGCCAAATCTGCTGGAAAACGCGGTGCGTCGCATGGAACCGTCAGCAGGCAGGGGGTACTGCAGTGCAGTAGCCCGGTTAAAAAGCCTGCCAAGGGCCCAGGGTAGTCGGCCAGCTCGTCGGGCCATACGGGTACGCCCATGGCTTGGTAATCGAGCAAATGACGGTTGGCATTGACGGCCACTTGGCCCACTTGCGGTTGCAGCCGCTGGAGTGCATGGCGAGCCAATGGCATGCCGTTATAGGGCTGCAAGCCTTTATCGACGCCCCCCATGCGCTGCCCGCGCCCACCGCAAAGGATCAAGCCGGTGATGTCAGCGCTGGAGATATCAGACCTACCGATATGGGGCAACGCTGGAGCCAATACCTCAGCCCCCGATGTAGCTCATTTCCACCCGGCGTGGCGCAGTGGTGGCGGCTGGGTTTTCGCTTGTGGCTGGGGGTAATTGGCTACGCAGCTGCGAATAGCGGTCGTCCCGCTGGGCCCAAATACCGCTGATGGAGGCTTGAATAAGTTCATCGCTGGCCCCGGTGCGCAGCAGGCTGCGCAGGTCGTGCCCTTGGGAGGCAAACAAACACAAATACAGTTGTCCTTCGGTGGACAAGCGGGCGCGGTTGCAATCGCCACAAAACGCTTGGGTCACGCTACTGATCACGCCAATTTCACCCAAAGCGTGGTCATGCTGGCCCTGCGCATTGGCATACCCCCAGCGCTGAGCGGTCTCACCAGCCGCGCTGGCCTCTAGGGGTACAAGTGGCAATTGGGTTTGTAGGTGCTGCACCACTTCGGCAGAGGGCAACACTTCGTCCATGCGCCAGCCGTTGGTGGCCCCTACGTCCATGTATTCAATAAACCGCAGCACCATGCCGCTGCCCAAAAAATGCCGCGCCATAGGCAAGATTTGATCGTCGTTGGTGCCGCGTTTGACCACCATGTTCACTTTGATGGGCCCCAAGCCCACGGCCTGAGCGGCTTCTAAGCCTTCGAGCACATCCGCCACCGGAAAATCCACGTCATTCATGCGCTTGAATACCGCATCGTCGAGCCCATCCAAGCTGACGGTAATACGCTGTAGCCCGGCATCTTTAAGGGCCTGGGCTTTACGTTTTAGCAAAGACCCGTTGGTGGTCAGGGTCAGGTCGAGGGGCACGCCGTCTGGGGTGCGCAGTTGTGCCAACTGTTCAATCAACACCTCAATATTTTTGCGCAGCAGGGGCTCACCCCCCGTGAGGCGTATTTTGCGTACGCCCTGAACCACAAACAATCGGGCCAGACGCGTGATTTCTTCAAACGACAGCAGGGCCGTTTGGGGTAGGTAGGTGTAATTGCTGTCAAACACCTCTTTGGGCATACAGTAGCTGCAGCGAAAGTTGCATCGGTCGGTCACGCTGATACGCAAGTCGCGCAGCGGCCGGTTCAAGCGGTCCTGCACTTGTCCGAGCACTTGGAGCTTGGGCAAGGCAGTCGTAAGTACCGGGACGGATTTGGGCGCCAAGTGGCGCTGGTCAATAAGAGGGATCACACGTTCAGACATGGCGCTATTTTGCGCCGAGTTCAAAGCACATCTTGGCATCGGGGCGACTTATGGTGTGCCGCACAGGCAAAATCTAGGTTTAGCCAGTGCTTTTTACCTGTTTCCCCCCCCCCCTATTTCCCCATCATTTTGAAGTTTCGACACTTACAACGGCTCTTGGTTTTGGCGGTCATGCTCTCAATAGCGGGGTTGGCTTTAGCTAGAGAGGATGAGTTGCTCCGAGATGTGCCCGTGGTGGTTTCGGTGTCTCGCTTGCCTCAGCCGCTGGAAGATGCCCCTGGCGCGGTGACTGTGATGGACCGTCGAATGATTCGCATGAGCGGAGCGCGTGATGTGGCCGACTTGCTGCGTTTTGTGCCGGGTTTTTCGGTCAGCAATTCATTTGAAAGCAATGCGCCTCAGGGCAGTTACCACATCAAACTGGCCGACAGCAACTACAACCTTCAGGTCTTGGTGGATGGGCGGGCCGTGTATTCCCCGGTATTCAGTGGCGGTGCGGGCCCAGGCTTGCAGGCGGTGTCTTTGGAGGATATTGAACGCATTGAGGTGCATCGCGGTTCCAATTCGGCCAGCTATGGCGCCAGGGCTTTTTTAGGCACGGTCAACATCATCACGCGCCACAGCACGTCCACCCTGGGTAAAGCCGTTCAGTTGGGGGTAGGGGACCGGAGCATCCAAGATGGCTTGGCCAGCTTGGGTTGGGGGGACGAGCGCGCCACCTACCGATTGACGGCAGACCAACGTGCTGACCAAAACCTACAAGGCGCCAGCGGTCCGGTACGGGTGAGTCGGCTCAATTTCAGGGGCGATATTCAATTAGGAGCGGGCGACCAACTGGAGTTGCGTGCGGGGCAAAGCTGGGTGTCAGCTGGAGCAGGTTTTTCGGATCAGGTGGGCAATGCCCCCCGAACTCGCGGAATTGATCAGACCTTTGCGCAGCTGGATTACAAGCGTGTGCTGAGTGCCCGGCGAGACCTAGCGGTTCAGGCCTCTAGAACGCAGGAACACGTGACCGATCAATTTGCCTATCTTGCCTCGCCTTACAACGGTGTCAGCATCGACTCAGGGGCTCAAGGTACGACAGACCATATTTCTGCGCAGCACAATTGGCAACTATGGGATGAGCTGCGGTGGGTGATGGGAGCCGAGTTGCGGCGCGAAACCATGGTGTCTCGCCCCTGGTTTGACAGCGATGCGACCTTCACCAACGACTTTTCTCGCTGGTTCACCCACTTGGAGTGGCGTTTTGCGCCCAAATGGCTGCTCAACGCTGGCGGAATGCTGGAACGCAGCACACTCGGGGGCGAAACCGTGGCACCCCGGGCCATGATCAACTGGCAATGGGCACAAGGGCACACCCTGCGCTGGGGTGTTGCGGTGGCCAACCGTCCTCCTAGCTTTATAGAAAAGTATGCCAAGGTGGTTTACCGCAAATCCGGGGTGGCGGACTATGTGGCGTACAGCCCTTCTGGCAATTTAAGCAATGAGCAGATATTGAGCCGCGAACTGGGGTACTTGATTCAGTGGCCCGAGCGAAAATTTGAGGCTGATTTGCGGGTGTTTGATGAATACATGACCAACCAGATCACCTTTTTGAGAAACAACCCTGCGGCGGGTCAGCCGGGCTACTACGCCAACGTTCAAAGCATCACCGGCAATGCACAAACCTACTCAGCCATCAATTTCACCGGGGCCGAATACCAGCTGAAGTGGCAACCCTGGCGTGACGCCACCCTAAGGCTGAACCAAAGCTTGTTCAAAAGCACAGAAGTGCCGGGCGGGGACGACGTAGATACAAAAGTGTTCAACAAATATCGGGGTAAGGGCAGTCTTATGTTCATGCAGAGCTTTGCTGCGGGGCTGGACTTCAGCCTGATGTATTCGGAGTCTGAGGCGGCCCAATACCCGGGTTCTTCGGCATTAGCGCCTGCCATGAACCGAACTGACCTGCGGGTGGCCAAAAGTTTCAAGTTGGCTCAACAAAAACACGAACTGGCCTTCACGGTGCACAACATGGGACCGGCCTACACCGACTTTTTGCCCAGCCAGTACTTTCCGCGGCAAGCTTTTTTGACTTACCGCATCGAAGACTGAATCTTGGTATGAACCGTATTAATGGGTCAGCTAAGGTGCAGGTGATTCGGCTGAGCATGGCATTGTTGGCCCTGTTTTGGGTTTGCCTTTCCGCTAAGGCCTTAGCTGACTCGGTGTGGGTGGTGGGGCCGCCGGTAGCTCAGGTTTCAGCTGCTGCGCTGGAGTTTGAAAAGACGCTGGTGGCAGAGTTGCAGCATCAGGCTTTGCCCAGCCACTCTGTGCTGCGGCTTCAGACTGATAGCCTGACGCTGCCAGCGCACTCTCCAAGCTTGGTGGTGGCATTGGGCTCAGAGGCCCTGCTCAGCTTGGCGCAGCCGGGCTTGAGTCTGTTGCCCAACACCCCCGTCTTGTGTGTGCTGATGTCTCAGCAGACCTATGAAACGACCCTCAAGCGCTTCAAATACATGGCATCTAAGGCTAAAGATTCACCACTGCGTGAGC
>CAMAWQ010000089.1 GCA_945862005.1 Hylemonella gracilis
TTTTTATCGCCTGAAATCACCATCCAGCCAGACCGGTAGCCGCAAGAACGGTAGCTTTTTGACAGCGAATTGAAGGTCAAGGTGACCACGTCTTCAGACAAACTGGCCATAGCAGTGTGCTTGGCTCCGTCGAAAAGCACTTTGTCGTAAACCTCGTCGGCCATCACCACCAAACCGTGTTCACGTGCAATCTCCAAAATACCCAGCAGCAACTCTTCTGAATACAAAGCGCCCGTTGGGTTGTTGGGGTTGATGACCACGATACCTTTGGTACGGGGCGTGATTTTGGAGCGAATGTCTTGCAGGTCGGGCATCCAACCTTGGGATTCATCGCACAAATAATGCACAGGTGTTCCGCCTGACAAGCTCACTGCAGCGGTCCACAATGGGTAATCAGGAGCAGGGAGCAGCATTTCATCGCCATCGTTCAGCAAGGCGTTGGTGGCCATGACGATCAACTCACTGGCGCCGTTACCCAAGTAAATATCGTCTAGCACCACGCCCTTGATACCCTGCTCTTGGGTGTACTGCATCACCGCTTTACGGGCCACAAAAATGCCTTTACTGTCGGAATACGCCGCAGCACTAGGCAAGTTGCGAATCATGTCCTGGCGGATTTCTTCGGGGGCTTCAAAACCAAACACCGCCAAATTGCCAATATTGAGCTTGATGATGGAGTGGCCGTCCTCCTCCATCTGCTTGGCCCGCTCCATGACGGGCCCCCGAATGTCGTAACACACATTGGCGAGCTTGGCCGATTTTTGAACAGTTGACAAAGTCAATCTATGCTTTCGATAAGAGGGGAAACTTATAATTTGAACACAAAACAAGCACCTTCATGAAGCTACAAGCCGACGCCCACACCACGCAAACTATCACGTCTTACGGCCCCGGGTGGATCAGCGTGAACGGCCAATTGCTGAAGTACAACGTCGTGATTGACTCTCACTCAAGTTCTTTTGCTTGGCAAACGTCTGGGTTTGATGAACTCCAACCCGAGCACTTTTCAGTATTGGGCGATTTAAAGCCGGAGTTGGTTCTGCTGGGCACAGGAGCGAAGCAGCGGTTTCCGCATCCCCGCCTTTATAGCCAATTGATGGCGCAAGGCATTGGCTTGGAAACTATGACGACTCCTGCCGCTTGCAGAACCTTTAATATATTGTCTGGAGAGGGACGCCACGTGGGGGTGGCATTGCTTTTGTAACTAGGGGGAAAAACAGGATAAAATTAGCGATTGCGCTACGAGCAGGGCTCCCCTGTTACTAAATATTCAAATTATGGCGATCGTTGTCAACAAACCCCTACCCGAATTTGAAGCCAATGCCACTGGTGGCATCAAGGTTTCCAATGTGTCTCATTTGGGCCAGACCATCATTTTGTACTTCTATCCCAAAGACAACACACCCGGTTGTACCACTGAGGCCATGCAGTTCCGTGACAGCTACAAACAATTTGTGAAAGCTGGTGCCACGGTTTTTGGGGTTTCACGGGACAACATGAAGTCTCACGACGACTTTAAAACCAAGCTTGAACTGCCTTTTGAGCTCATTGCTGACACTGAAGAAAAGATGTGTCATATGTTTGGTGTGGTCAAAAACAAGATCATGTACGGCAAAAAGGTCAAAGGCATCGAGCGCAGCACCTTTTTGATTGGTTCTGATGGCCTATTAAAGCAAGAGTGGCGCGGCCTTAAAGTGCCTGGCCACGTTGAAGAAGTGCTCAAAGCGGTCAAAGCTCTCAAAAAATTGGCTGCCGCCTAAAATTTCTGCCGCCTTTGGCATCGGAGACCCAAGCAGAGGACATTCATACGGCTCATGCATAATGATTTTTCATGCATAAGAGTTCTAAGTTTGTAACTGTGTGTAGCTCCCAAGAGACAAGCCGCTGGCGCTGATGGTGCCCGCGGCTTTTTTTATTCCACCCTCTGATCTACTGTCCATGCCACTTCCTCCAGCCCCGACCAAACGCGCCGCTCTTCTGGTGCCAGAAGCTTATGATGCCCCAGCTCGCCACAAGTCCAAACTTGGCGCTTCCAGTTCTGAGGCCATGCCCCCTCGTGCCAGCCTTGCCCAAGACGCTAGAGGCGGCTTAGAACATGCCTCTGGCCTTGGTTTACAAGGCAACGCTGGCGTTTCCGGACCCACCAACAAGGTCGGCACGAAAACCCAAGGAAGAAAAACAGCGAGCGCCACAAATGCCAGCCCCCAACCCAGCGCATCCAACCTACTACCCCTCCCCAAAACCAAAACGGGAGTGAGAGCGCTCAAATCTAAAGGTACGGGACCTACCAAATTGTTTGTGTTGGACACCAACGTGTTGCTGCACGACCCCATGTGTCTGTTCCGCTTTGAGGAACATGACATTTTCCTGCCCATGATTGTTCTGGAAGAACTCGACAGTCATAAAAAAGGCATGACTGAAGTTGCACGCAATGCCCGCCAAACCAGCCGACTTTTGGATGCTTTAGCAGGTGCTCAAGGTGCAGACATTGCTGCGGGTCTGGCCTTACATACCACCGGACACCGTGAGGCTACGGGCAACTTGCTATTCCAAACCCTGCCCTTGGACTACAGCCTGCCCATGAGCCTGCCCCAGGGCAAGGCAGACAACCAGATTTTGGGCGTGGTGGAAGCCATGCGCAAGCAGCACCCCAACCGTGAGGTGGTGCTGGTGTCTAAAGACATCAACATGCGCGTCAAAGCACGCGCTTTAGGCTTAGCGACCGACGATTATCAAAACGACAAAACGCTAGACGACGGAGACCTGCTGTATTCCGGTTCCTTGGCATTGCCTGGGGATTTTTGGTCTACGCATGGCCAATCGGTGGAAAGCTGGCAGCAAGGTCAGCACACGTTTTACCGAATCAGCGGGCCCATCGTGCCGAGCTTGCTGATCAACCAGTTTGTATTTTTTGAGTCGCCCGGCGAGCCCAGCCTGTACGCACGAGTTTCTGAGATTCGCGGCAAAACCGCTGTTCTGAAAACGTTAAAAGACTACACCCACCTTAAAAACGCCATTTGGGGCGTGACGGCTCGCAACCGTGAACAAAATTTCGCGATGAACCTGTTGATGGACCCGGAAGTGGACTTTGTAACGCTTACCGGCACCGCAGGTACCGGCAAAACCTTGATGGCGTTGGCATGCGGCTTAACGCAAGCCTTAGACGACCGCCGTTACTCCGAAATCATTGTCACCCGAGCCACGGTCAGCGTGGGCGAAGACATTGGCTTTTTGCCCGGAACGGAAGAGGAAAAAATGGGCCCTTGGATGGGCGCGCTGGATGACAACTTGGAAGTTTTGAGCAAAACCGATACCGGTGCGGGTGAGTGGGGCCGTGCCGCCACGAGTGAGCTGATTCGAAGCCGCATCAAAATCAAGAGCATGAACTTCATGCGCGGTCGCACGTTCTTGAACAAATACCTCATCATTGACGAAGCGCAAAACCTAACGCCCAAGCAGATGAAAACGCTAATCACCCGCGCGGGCCCAGGCACCAAAATCATTTGCATGGGCAATTTGGCCCAGATTGACACGCCTTACCTGACCGAGGGCTCCTCAGGTCTGACGTTTGCAGTAGACAAGTTCAAGGGTTGGCCTCATGGCGGCCACATCACCTTGGCGCGCGGCGAGCGCTCGCGTTTGGCAGACTTTGCTAGCGAAGTGCTTTAAGGGCCTGCTTTAAGCGCCTACTTTTAACACCTAAGGCTAAAAATCTCCGTAGCCACCGCTGGCCAGATTTTCAAACCGGGTAAGCGGCTTTAGGAATGCCAACTTCACCATGCCGGTGGGGCCGTTACGCTGCTTGGCAATGATGATTTCTGCCACGCCGGGCTCCGTGGAGGCCTCTTTGGTGTAGTAATCATCTCGGTAAATGAACAGTATGATGTCGGCATCTTGCTCAATGGCGCCCGATTCGCGCAGGTCACTCATCATGGGGCGCTTGTCGGGCCGCGTTTCCACACTGCGGTTGAGCTGAGACAAGGCGATCACAGGACAGCCCAACTCTTTGGCCAGCATCTTCAGTCCACGGGAAATTTCGCCCAGCTCGGTGGCTCGGTTCTCATTGTCGGAGGCGGACCCACTCATGAGCTGTAAATAGTCCACCACAATCAAGCCCAATTTGCCACAGCTTCGGGCCAAGCGGCGGGCGCTGGCTCTGAGCTCCGCAGCTGTGAGGCCAGCGGTTTCGTCAATGTGCAGGGAAATGTCGCGAAGTTTTTCAATGGCTTCGGTCAGGCGCGGCCACTCTTCGTCGGTCAACTTGCCGGTGCGTAGGTGACCTTGGTCGATGCGCCCAATGGAGCCCACAATACGCACGGCCAGTTGTGCGGCGCCCATCTCCATAGAAAACACCGCGACGGGCAGCCCCTCGTTCATGGCCACATGCTCGGCGATATTGATGGCAAACGCTGTTTTGCCCATGGAAGGACGGGCTGCCAACACCACCAAGTCGCCGCCCTGCAAACCTGAGGTCATTCGGTCGAGGTCATAAAAACCCGTTGGCACGCCCGTGATGTCGTTGGGGTTGTCCGCCATTTCTTGAACGCGGTCCATCAGGTTGACCACCAGGGTGCCCATTTCCTGAAAGCCGCGCTTCATACGGGAGCCCTCTTCGCCAATGTTGAAGATTTTTTGCTCGGCCTCGTCCAATATTGAAGCCACCGAACGCCCTTTAGGGTTGAAAGCGCTGGTGGCAATATCGTCGCTGGTGCTGACCAACTGACGCAATATGGAGCGTTCGCGCACGATTTCGGCGTAACGGCGAATGTTGCCTGTACTGGGCACGTACTGGGCAAGCGCATTCAAGTACACCAAGCCCCCCACGTCATCTGACTTGCCTTGCCCCTGTAAGTGCTCAAACACGGTCACCACGTCAGCGGGCTTGTTGGCATTGATCAAGCTGCCCATGGCACCAAACACCAAGCGGTGCTCGTACCGATAGAAGTCGTTTTCCTTGAGCAAGTCGCCCACCTTGTCCCAGGTGGAGTTGTCCAGCAGCAAGCCTCCCAGCACGCTGGATTCGGCTTCTATGGAGTGGGGAGGGGTGCGCAGTTGGGCGATTTGCGGGTCATGACTCAAACCATCGCCCAGTACAGACATCACAGCAGACATACGAAATTCCTAATTTGGGGTGATGCTACGCGCACTCCAGCGGTCGGCCTAAGGATATCTTGGGGATAAGTGCAGATTTTCTGTGGGCAAGATGTTCACAAGCTGGGCACAGCCAAGGCGCACCCCAAACACATGCTTCATTAACCCTTCATTTCCCAAAATGCCTCATAAAAAAAGCCGCCATAGGCGGCTTTTTGAAGGCTGCAGCTATTTATTGCAGCAGCAGTTGACTGCTTTAAGCAGTTTCACCGTAAACGCTGACGTTCACCTCAACCACCACATCGGTGTGCAAAGCCACGCTGATAGCGCTGTCGCCTACCAACTTGATGGGGCCATTGGGCATACGCACCTGAGCTTTAACCACAGAATAGCCCGACTTGTTGAGCTCTTCGGCAATGTCAAAGTTGGTCACCGAGCCAAACAGGCGGCCATCCACACCGGCTTTTTGGGTCAGCTTGATGGTGGTACCACCTAATTTTTGACCCAAGGCTTGGGCTTCAGCCAATTTGGCGGCGGCGGCTTTTTCAAGCTCGGCGCGGCGGGCTTCAAACTCTGCTTTAGCGCTGTCGGTGGCACGGCGAGCCAAACCGGTAGGAATTAAAAAGTTACGGGCGTAACCGTCTTTAACGCGAACGATCTCACCCAGATTGCCTAGGTTCACCACTTTCTCGAGAAGAATCACTTGCATGGTTGAACTCCTTAGATTTTGTGTTGGTCGCTGTAAGGCAACATGGCCAGAAAACGCGCGCGTTTGATGGCTGTATTGAGCTGACGCTGGTAAATGGCACGGGTGCCAGTCAAGCGCGCTGGAATGATTTTTCCGTTTTCGGCAATGAAATCCCTTAAGACGTCAATGTCTTTGTAGTCAATTTCTTCGACGTCAGCAACGGTAAAGCGGCAAAAGCGCTTGCGCTTGAACAGCAGGGATTGCGTGTTGCGCTTGGGGCGCTTGTCTTTGTTATTAAAACGTTTTGGTCCGGGCATGATGGACTCCTTTAATCTGAACTGAACTGTTGAATATGAAATACAAG
>CAMAWQ010000090.1 GCA_945862005.1 Hylemonella gracilis
GGCATTGAAAAGGGTGTGGCCAATTCCATTTTGATCAAAATCAATCAAATTGGTACCCTGACCGAAACCTTTGCCGCTATCGAAATGGCCAAGCGCGCTGGATATACCGCCGTGATCAGCCACCGATCTGGAGAAACCGAAGACTCCACCATTGCAGATATTGCTGTGGGCACCAACGCTGGTCAAATCAAAACCGGCTCTATTAGCCGCTCAGACCGCATGGCCAAATACAACCAGCTGCTGCGTATAGAAGAAGACTTGGGTAGCGTAGCCCATTACCCCGGACGCAGCGCGTTTTACAACCTCAAATAGACCTGTTGTAATGCACCCACTATGGGCCAACGTGCTGTTTCTTTCATCCTGATCCTGCTACTGCTGGTCTTGCAGGGCCAGCTGTGGTTGGGCAGGGGCAGCCTGCCCGCAGTTAGCCGCTTGGTGTCTGAGCTGGAAACCCAGCAACAGCACAACCTTCAGGCACGGCAAGTCAACGAGCAACTTGTAGCCGAAGTGCGAGACCTGCAAGAAGGCTTGGACATGGTGGAAGAAAAAGCCCGCCGCGAGTTGGGCATGGTCAAGCCCAACGAAATTTTGGTTCAAATATCCAAGTAAGCACGCTGTGATCATTGCGGTTTTGGGCGCTACGGGTACCGGCAAAACCAAGTTGGCACTGGGCCTGCGCACTTGGCTGGCAACCCAAGCCTTCGAACACCAGGAACACATGGAGTCCAACACCGAGGTGTGGGACGCCCCTACTTGGCCAGAGCTGCGAGCCCTTCACAGCTCCCTTCACAGCCCAAACCTGCAGCTTTTGTTGATGGGTTTGGACTTACCCCATTCAGACGCCATTCAGACACCCCCCGCCCAAATCCATAACGAGCAAGCACAACAAGACTCAGCACTACGGGCTCAATTGCAAAGTCAGGCTTGGTCTTACGGTGTGGTGTACGGGCTTGGAGAAAGTCGCCTAAAACATGCGCTTCGATTTTTGGTTCCGCAGCACACGCCTGCCGCACGGTGGCAGGGCTTGTGCGAGGGATGTTCAGACCCCGATTGCGAGCGCCGTTTGTTTACTGCACTGAAGGGCTTGAAGGCGGCTGAATCCCCGCCGAGGTGAACAACTGCGATGTGTCCACTGCATCAAAACGGTAGCTGGCCCCACAAAATTCACACCCCACCTGAATCGCCCCCTGCTCGGCCAAAATGTCTTGCGCCTCGGCTTCGCCCAGCCCCTGAATCATGAGGGATACACGCTCTCGGCTGCAGGTGCACCCAAAATGCGGAAGTGGCTGCCCCAGCTTGGGGCGAATCTGCTGCAAAGGCTCTTCCCAAAACAGACGATGCAGTACGGTGTCCATGTCCAGGGTTAACAATTCTTCTGAGGTCAAGCTGGAAGCCAGGGTGGCGATGCGGCGGTAGTTTTCAACCATGGTCTCATCAATGTGCTCTTTGTCGGTGGTGCTTGTGGCGGCTCCAGCCAAGTTGCCCTGCCCCAAAATGGGCAAGCGCTGTATGAGCAAGCCGGCCGACATGTGCTCGTTGCTGGCCAAGACCAAGGTGGTTTCAAGCTGCTCACTTTGGCGCATGTAAAACTGCAGGGCCTCCGCCACACTGCCCATGGCCACGCCTTGTTCGTTTAATAAAGGCACCACGCCTTGGTAGGGCTGCTGCCCGTCTCTTCGGTCTTGGGGGTCAAGGGTGATCACACAACGGGCCTGACCTTGGGGGTTGACCAAATCTGCAAGACTGGCCTGCGGAGCCACCGCACCGCTCAAGGTGGCGGTGGCACGCAACTGCAAGTCAGACTGCACCTCCACCACCGCCAATTTGACGGGTCCATCGCCCATGACTTGCAAAATCAGAGCGCCCTCAAAGTTGATGTTGGACTGCATCAGCACCGCAGCGGCCACCATTTCACCCAGCATGGCCTGTACTTGAGGTGGGTAGGGGCCTGTGTTGCTGCGTTGGCGGCGGTCCAGCACCTCGGCCCACGCATCGGTAATACGCACCAGCATGCCGCGCACGGGTAGGCCTTCAAATAAAAATTTACGAAGTTCAGACAATGCGCTTCAACCCCAGTCGGTAGCGCTTGGCGTTTTCAATGTAGTGGTCGGCAATGCGCCTGATGCCCAAAATTTGCTCAGCGCTCAAGGTTTTCACCACCTTGGCGGGGCTACCCAAAATCATGGAGCCGTCCGGAAATTCTTTGCCTTCGGTGACCAAAGCACCCGCGCCCACCAAACAGTTTCTGCCAATTCGGGCATGGTTCAGCACCACGGCCCCAATGCCAATCAAAGAGCCCTCGCCCACCGTGCACCCATGCAACATCACTTTATCGCCCACCGACACGTTAGCTTCTAGGGTCAAGGGGCTGCCCGCATCGGCGTGCAGCACGCAGCCATCTTGCACATTGCTGCCCTCACCAATGTGAAGGTGCTCAGAGTCGCCCCGCAAAATGGAGCCAAACCAAATGCTGGTGTGGGCCTCTAGGGTCACCCGGCCAATCACCTGAGCGCTGTCGGCCACCCAAGCCGATTCGGCCAGTTGCGGGGTGTGCGCGTCCAATTGATAAATGGCCATGATCTACCTAGCGGTAAGTTAGATGGGTTTTTGAATACGAAAAGGGAATAGGCGTGGGCAAAAGCTTGGGGCTAGTCATGCGCCATTGTAAGGAGCGCCTGCAGCTCCGCCTCGCTAAAACCCGCCGCCCGACGTGCAGGCAAATTGAAGGGACCTTTCATTCGCGGAGCTTGGTACTGCTGCCTTAATTGGGCGAATGTCGCCACCGGCTCCAACCCCCGCTGCTGGCACAAATGCCCATACCACCGGTTGCCCAGCGCCACATGTCCCACCTCGTCACGCAAAATCAGGTCCAAGATTTCAGCACCCCGCAGATCGCCCACCGACAGGAGTTTGTTTTTGACAGCGGGCGAAGCATCCAAGCCACGCGCTTCGAGGGTTCTGGGCACCAAGGCCACTCGGGCCAAGAGGTCGTTTTGCGTGCGCTCGGCCATTTCCCACAAACCGTCGTGGGCAGGAAAGTGGCCATAGCTGAAACCCAGTGTTTGCAAATGCTCACTTAGCAAGCTGAAGTGCAGCGCCTCCTCTTGAGCCACTTGAAACCAGGCCCTGTAAAAATCTTCAGGCATGCCCGAAAAGCGCCACACCACATCCAAAGCCAAATCGATGGCGTTTCGCTCAATATGCACCACCGAATGCACCAACGCCGCATGCCCCTCAGGTGTATTGAGCTTGGCGGGCTTGATCTGGGTGTGCGGCACCAACAGGGGGGGCGCGCGTCTACCGGGCTGAGGTGAGGGGCTGTACAACTCGCGTTGGGGATCCACCTCTAAACCCGCTGGGGTTTGCATGAGCGCCCGAGCTTTCGTCACAGGATCGTCATGCACAAACCATTGCAGGGCCAACTGACGCAGTTCTGCGCGATTTATGGCGGGTGTGCTGTTGGGGGCGCTCAGAACTGGGTCTGAATCCACGGAAAAGTTGGAAAACTTCATCAAGACATTATCTGTCTTAGCTAGTATGGTTCGATGACCACCTCAACGCTTTCTTCACCCATCACCGATTCAGATTTCGCCACGCCCTCCACGCAGGCGCCCTCCACCATTGCTCGACAGGCCATTGTGAATGTTCGCAAAGAGGTGGTGGGTTATGAATTGTTTGACCGCTCTCAAGTTCAGAAAGACCATTCTTCGGCCACCGACGCCGAAATGCTCTTTAACGTGCTGTCTTTAGTGGATGAGGACGGTCAACTCACTCAAAAAACTTTGCATATCAATTGCACCCACGCCTCCTTGGCAGGTGGGCACCTAGAGCTGATTAACCCCAGCCGCGTGGTGCTTGAAATCCCTCCTTTCCCGGATGAATCGGCCGACCTGATTGAATCCAAAGTACCGTCCTTGATGGACCTTAAAAAACGCGGCTTCAAAATGGCGTTCAACGAGCGCATGGTCAACCCCGTTTATGCCTCGTGGCTGCCCTTGGCAAGCTTTATCAAGTTTGACTTGAGCGTGGCCAGCCGCGACCAAATAGAAGCGGGCATTCGATACGCTGAAAAATTAGGCCAACCTGCCTTTATGGTGGAAAAGGTGGAGTCTGAATTTCAGTACCACGACATGATGGACTTGGGGGTCAAATTTTTCCAAGGCTACTGGCTGTCCAAGCCCGTGCTGATGCAAGGCCAAACCCTCAGACCCGCGCACGCCAACATTGTGCAGCTCATCAATATGGTGCGCCGCCAAGCCAGTACCGACCAGATTGAAGCGCTGATCAAGCGCGACCCCACCATTTCCTTTAACCTGCTCAAGTACATCAATTCGGCCGGCTTTGGGCTCACCGCCAAAATCACTTCATTCGGGCAGGCCGTGATGCTGCTGGGCTTGAACAAAATGTTCCGCTGGGCTGCACTGTTGCTCTCTACCTCCAAGGAAGGCGGTTCGGCCCAAGCACTGCGCAGCACTGCCGTGGTCAGAGGTCGGCTCATGGAGCTACTGGTGGCCGAGCGCCCTAACAACGCCGCCGATGGCGACATCGCCTTTGTCGTGGGCATTTTTTCTGTGCTGGACGTCATGCTGAAAATGCCGCTCCAACAGGCCTTGAGCACCATCTTGTTGCCCGAAGGTGTGGAAGACGCCTTGCTCCACCGCAAAGGCCCTCTGGCCCCCTACCTGGAATTGACCTTGGCTTGCGAGTCGTCCGATGCGGCGGCCTTTGCCCGCCTGGCTAACGAACTCGACTTAACAGGCCATCAAATCAATATGGCTCACCTCATGGCCTTGGCTTGGGCCGAGAACATGGGCGTCTAAATTACCCTCTCGGGTGGTGCAGGGCGTGCAGGGTTTTCAGCCGTTCTCGGGCCACATGGGTGTAAATGGTGGTGGTGGAAATATCGGCGTGACCCAAGAGCATTTGCACTGCTCGCAAATCTGCTCCATGGTTGAGCAAATGGGTGGCAAAGGCATGCCTTAGGGTATGCGGCGTCAAGGGAGATTCGATACCCGCTAATAGCGCGTAACGTTTGACCAGCATCCAAAACATCACGCGCGTCATGGCAGTGCCAGGCTTGCTGCCGCTGCGGGTTACAAACACATCATCGGTTTGAGCTTTGCCTAACAAGGCTGGGCGTGAGGACGCTATATAGCGCTCCAGCCACACCGCAGCCTCTTCGCCGTAAGGCACCAAGCGCTCTTTTTGGCCTTTGCCCATCACACGCACCACGTGTTCGCGCTGGCCCAATTCAAAAGTTTTCAGGTTCACGAGTTCGCTCACCCGCAAGCCACTGGCGTACATCAGCTCCAACATGGCCTTGTCTCGCAAGCCCAGGTCCGTGGCCACCTCGGGCGCAGACAACAAGGCCTCCACTTGAGCTTGTGTGAGGGTTTTAGGAACCCGCAGCGCCTGCTTGGCCGCCTGAATTTGTAAAGTGGGGTCGCGCACCACCAAGCGCTCGCGCAAAGCCCATCTGAAAAACCGTTTTAAAACCGTAAGGCGCCGATTGGCGCTGGTAGCCTTGGTTTGGTCATGACGCGCGGCAAAGTAGGCGGTCAGGTCGGTCGCAGTGGATTCCAGCAGGGGCTTGTGATCCTGCTGCAACCATTGGGCATAGAGGGTCAGGTCACGCCGATAGGCCGCCAAGGTGTTGGGCGACAGGCCAGCTTCCAGCCACAGCGTGTCAATGAAGGCGTCTATCGAGTTGCTGTCCATAACGCGCCCCAGCAACTCTTTGTGGTCAGGGCACTTGAGCGGGCTATTCCAAGGTCAACTTGGCGGTATCCACCACGTTTTTATAGACCTCAAATTCGGCCTTGATTTGCGCTGCAAATTGCTCTGGAGTGTTGCCAATGACCAGTGAGCCGGTGTCTTCAATCTTTTTACGTACAGCGGGGTCTTCCAAGGCCTTACGCACCGCGCTGTTGATTTTGTCCACCACATCGCGGGGCATCCCCTTGGGGCCCAAGATGCCGTAATACGCCATGCGGTTCACCGGCTCCAAACCAATGTCTTTGAAGGTGGGCACATTGGGCAGCTGGGATAGCTTTTGAGGTGCCGCAACGGCAATGGCCACCAATCTGCCGCTCTGAATAAAGGGCAAGGCTGAAGGCAGG
>CAMAWQ010000091.1 GCA_945862005.1 Hylemonella gracilis
TGGCCTGAAAAATTTGCCCTTGCTCTATGGCGCCCAGCTGGCTGATGGTGCCGTCTACTGGGCATACCCATGGGGCGGTTGCGATGGGGCGGCAACCGGGCCTTAAGACCCGGGTGAAAAAAGCATTGAAGGTTTCATAGCTCGCCGGGTCGGGGGCAAGGGCATCATCCATCTGCACGCGGTAGTGGCTAATAAAGCGCCTTACAACCGCGGTTGTGAGGGCGCCGCCCTTGAGGTTGGCCAGGTAACCGGCAAGTCGGGTGAGGGATTTTTGGGGCAGCAGGTAAGTCACCAGCCACTGAAAAACAGTTTGCATCAAAAATTATAGGCAAGCTTGACGGGACGCTGGTTCTAGAATGAAGCTATGAACGCTCCATCTCATCCCGTAGAAGCCAAGTCTGCCGCCCAATTGGAACGCCGCTTAGCTTTAGTTGAGGCTTTGCAGGCGGTGCTGCCGACGCATGCCCTGCTGTGGCACACCGAGGACGTGACCCCCTACGAATGCGACGGCCTTACCGCCTACCGGCAAAGGCCCATGGCCGTGGCACTGCCTGAAACCGAAGAGCAAGTGCAAGCCGTTTTGAGGGTGTGCCACGCGCTGCAAGTGCCGGTGGTGGCGCGGGGTGCGGGCACGGGCTTGTCGGGTGGTGCCATGCCTAACGCGGATGGCGTCACGCTGAGCTTGGCCAAGTTCAATCGTATTTTGAGGGTGGACCCCACAAGCCGCACGGCTGTGGTGCAAGCGGGGGTGCGTAACTTGGCCATCAGCGAGGCGGCCGCTCCCTTTAATTTGTACTATGCCCCCGACCCATCCAGCCAAATTGCCTGCACCATTGGCGGCAATGTGGCCGAAAACTCGGGCGGTGTGCACTGCCTCAAGTACGGCCTGACGCTGCACAACGTGCTGAAAGTGCGGGGATTTACCGTCACAGGTGAGCCCATTACTTTGGGTAGCGACGCGCTTGATGCCCCAGGGTACGACCTGTTGAGTGTGCTGGTAGGCAGCGAAGGCATGTTGGCCATCACGCTGGAAGTGACAGTGAAGTTGGTGCCAAAGCCCCAACTGGCCCGCTGCATCATGGCCAGCTTTGATGACATTCAGCGCGCGGGCGAGGCCGTAGCGGCGGTGATTGCGGCGGGCATTATTCCTGCCGGTTTGGAGATGATGGACAAGCCCATGACGGCCGCGGTGGAAGACTTTGTGCACGCAGGCTACGACTTGAATGCACAAGCCATTTTGCTGTGCGAGAGCGACGGCACCCCGGAAGAGGTTCAAGAAGACATCGAGCGCATGAGCGAGGTACTGCGCAACAGTGGAGCCACCGCAATTTCGGTAAGCCGAGATGAGGCTGAGCGCCTTCGGTTCTGGAGCGGTCGTAAAAACGCGTTTCCGGCCAGTGGCCGCTTGTCTGCCGATTACATGTGCATGGACTCCACCATTCCGCGCAAGCGTTTGGGAGACATCTTGCAAGCCATTGCAGAAATGGAGCGCAAGTACCAGTTGGGTTGCTTGAATGTGTTTCATGCGGGGGACGGCAATCTGCACCCCCTCATCATGTTTGACGCCAACGACCCTGACCAGCTGCGCCGATGCGAGCTGTTTGGCGCCGATATATTGGAAACCAGTGTGGCCATGGGCGGCACGGTGACCGGCGAACATGGCGTGGGCGTGGAAAAGCTCAACTCCATGTGCGTGCAGTTTTCTGCCGAAGAAAACGAGCAAATGCTGGCTTTGAAGCGCGCTTGGGACCCCTTGAGCTTGCTCAACCCCGGCAAGGTGATTCCCACCCTAAACCGCTGCGCCGAATACGGGAAGATGTTGGTGCGCTCGGGCAAGCTGGCGCACCCCGACTTGCCTAGGTTTTAAGCGCTTACCTTTTTCCAAAAATAGCGGTGCCCACCCGCACCATGGTGCTGCCAGCTTGAATGGCCGCTTCTAGGTCTGCGGTCATACCCATGGACAGAGTGTCCAATCCCAAACTTTTTCCCTTGTGGGGGTAGGCCTTGAGTTGGTCAAACAAAACTTTGGCTTTACCCATGACTTCCAGCGTTTGAGCGAAGTCCGCGGGCTCTGGAATGCACATCAAGCCGCGCAGTTTGAGAGCAGGAAGCTCTTGAAGGGCCAAGGCAAGTTCAAGCGCGTGTTCGGGCTCCACGCCCGACTTGTTCGCGCCGCCATCCACATTGACCTGAATACACACCTGCAAGGGCGGCAGGTTCACGGGGCGCTGCTCGTTAAGACGCTGGGCAATTTTGAGCCGGTCTAGGGACTGCACCCAGTCAAAGTGCTGGGCCACGCCTTTGGTTTTGTTGCTTTGAATGGGGCCAATGCAGTGCCACTCTAGGGGGGGGGACAAGGGCGGCATTGAGAGTGTTCTGGTGCCCTGCATGCCGAGCGCCGTGATTTTTTCAATGCCTTCTTGGATGTAGTTTTCGCCAAATGCGCATTGCCCAGCCCCGTGTGCGGCTAGCACCTCTTGGGCACCAAAGGTTTTGGATACCGCCAGCAAGCGCACCGACGAGGGCGCGCGACCCGCGGTTACGCAGGCGGCGTCTATGCGCTGGTGCACCGTCAAAAGGTTGTCTGCAATGGAAGCCATAATGAATTTCGAAGCCTAACAAACTCTCGAGGTTACCTTTGGATATTGCGCAATTGCTGACCTTTATGGTCAAAAACAAAGCGTCAGATTTGCATCTTTCCGCTGGTCTGCCCCCCATGATTCGAGTCCACGGCGATGTGCGGCGAATCAATATGGGGGAATTGGAACACCCGCAAGTCCAAGCCATGTTGTTTGACATCATGAACGATGAGCAGCGCAGGGTGTATCAAGAGCAACTGGAAGTGGATTTTTCGTTTGAGGTGGACGGATTGAGCCGCTTTCGGGTCAACGCGTTTCACCACCAGCGCGGTGCGGGGGCTGTGCTGAGAAGCATTCCCAGCAAAATTTTGTCGTTGGAACAGTTGGCAGCCCCCAAAATTTTTGCGGATTTAGCCCTCAAGCCGCGCGGTATGGTGCTGGTTACTGGGCCTACGGGTTCAGGCAAATCCACCACGCTGGCCGCGATGGTCAACCACCTCAACGAACATGAATTTGGTCACATTCTCACGGTGGAAGATCCGATTGAGTTCGTGCACGAATCTAAAAAATGCCTGGTGAACCAGCGCGAGGTAGGACCGCACACGCGCAGCTTTGCTTCGGCGCTGCGTTCGGCCCTGCGCGAAGACCCCGATGCCATTTTGGTGGGCGAAATGCGAGACCTCGAAACCATACGCTTGGCCATGACGGCGGCCGAAACGGGTCATTTGGTGTTGGGCACCCTGCACACCTCGAGCGCAGCTAAAACCGTGGACCGCATCATTGACGTGTTTCCGCCCGAAGAAAAAGAAATGGTGCGCTCCATGTTGTCGGAGTCATTGGTGGGGGTGATCAGCCAAATGCTGCTCAAAACCAAGGACGGCTCAGGCCGCGTGGCTGCACACGAAATCATGCTGGGGACGCCCGCCATTCGCAATTTGATTCGTGAAGGCAAGGTGGCTCAGATGTACTCCACCATTCAAACCGGAATGCGAGATGGCATGCAGACCATGGATCAAAACTTAAGCGATTTGGTCAAGCGCAGCCAAATCTCAACTGCAGAGGCTCGCAGCAAAGCTAAAAATCCGGAAAACTTTGTGGGTTAGCCTTAGTTACTTGCGGCAGCAGGCGCTGCAGCAGCTGGCGTGGATGTTGGCTTAGGCAACAAGTTGCGCAGCTCTTCTTCTGTGATGATTTCAAACAAGCGCACCACTTTGACCACGCCAGTGGTGCTGCGGGCGATTTCGGTGGCGCGATCTGCCTCACGTTGCGTCACACGACCCATCAGAAAGGTCACGCCGCGCTCGGTCACCACTTTGAAGGCGCTGGCGTACAGGTCACGCGCGTCCACCAAGCCCGCTTTGACTCGGCCCGAAGCCAGTGCATCAGATGAGCGTTGGCTGAAGGTGGTGTTGCCCATGACCGCCAGCTCGTTGACCGTAGTTTTGACGTTTTCCACGCGAGACACCAGCAGTTCCACTAATTGTTTGTCTTTGGCATTGGGCACTTCGCAAGTAATCAGCACTTGGCGTTTGGAGCTGGTCACGTTGATGTGCGCGCGGTCGCCCAGCTGTTCACGGATGCGAACGGCAGAGCGCAGCTCAATCCCCTCGTCTTCCAGCTGCGCGCCCGAGGTTCGGCGGTCTACCGCCACCAAGCTGCCCACTAGGGCGCTACCCATGATGACTGGGGCGCATCCTTGAACGGCGCATGCCATTAACAAGATGGCAACAACATAACGCAATGAGGTGAGAGGTGTGCGGGTTGTATTCATGGGGTGGGCTCCTGATCTCCGAGTAGTTGGGCGTCAACCGCATCGCAAATGCAATGCAGCACGAGTAAATGAACTTCTTGTATTCGTGCGGTTCGCTCGTGCGGCACGCAAATGTGAATGTCGGTGTCGCGCAAGGCTTGGGCAAATTTGCCGCCTTGGCGGCCACTCAGCCCGATAACGACCATATCTTTTTCGTGTGCGGCTTCAATAGCGGCCAACACATTGGCCGAGTTACCGCTGGTGGAGATGGCCAGCAAGATGTCGCCAGGCTGGCCTAAAGCGCGCACTTGCTTGGAAAAAATGGATGTGAAGTCGTAATCGTTGGCTATTGCCGTGAGGATGGAACTGTCCGTCGTCAACGCTAGGGCGGCCAGCTCGGGCCGTTCGCGCTCGTAGCGCCCCACAAACTCGGCCGCAAAGTGCTGCGCATCTGCAGCTGAGCCGCCGTTGCCGCAGGCCAGCACCTTGCCGCCGCCGGTAACGCAGGCCACAGCGGCTTGGGCGGCTTCTGAAATAGGGCGACTTAAAGATTGAGCCGACTGAAATTTCAGGTCTGCGCTTTCGATGAAATGTTGCTGAATGCGTTGCTCGAACATATTAGTGATGATAACGGTGCAGGTATGAGAGCGCTGGAGTCAGCCGTGGGTGTCAAACGCGCCTTGGATCCAATTCAAATGGTCTTCTTCGATGGCCACCACATCAAATCTGCAGGGCGGCGTCTGGGGTAAGCGCATCAAATAATGGCGAGCCGCAAAAATAATGCGGCGCATTTTGGCAGGCGTGATGCTCGCTGCCGCCCCGCCATGGCTAGACGCGCTGCGGCTTCTGACCTCCACAAACACCAAGGTGCCGTCCATTTGGCGCATGATCAGGTCAATCTCTCCGCCGCCCCGTCCGGGCGTCCGATAATTCTTCACAATGAGCTCCAGCCCATGCTTTTCAAGGTGTTGGCAAGCCCTTGCCTCGGCTTGGTCGCCGCTGAATTTGGTCGGCAAGTTAGGCTGGGTGCGATGAGCTTCTTGGGTCATTTGAGGAAATCCATTGATTGCACATTTTCAGACGGCTTTGAAAGCTTCACAAGAAGCCTCGCAAGCCCAAAATTACCCTAAGGGGGCGCTGTATGTGGTGGCCACGCCCATTGGCAATCTGGCCGACATCACCCTGCGAGCCTTGCATGTGTTGCAGTTGGTGGACGTGATTGCCTGCGAAGACACCCGCCACACCCACACGCTGCTTCAGGCCTACGGGGTAGAGCTTCGGTCTGAGGGCTTTTTGGCCCTGCATCAGCACAATGAACGCGAAGCGGCGCAGTCCGTGGTGGCCAAACTCCGGGCTGGTGCGCGCGTGGCTTATGTGAGCGACGCCGGAACACCCGCTATCAGCGACCCCGGTGCGCGGCTGGTAGCAGAGGTGGTTCAGGCGGGG
Source organism: Hylemonella gracilis (assembly GCA_945862005.1). Classification (GTDB taxonomy): domain Bacteria; phylum Pseudomonadota; class Gammaproteobacteria; order Burkholderiales; family Burkholderiaceae_C; genus Hylemonella; species Hylemonella gracilis_D. Next base: position 5,776 of record CAMAWQ010000091.1, read on the forward strand.
CTGCGCGTGATTCCCATCCCAGGGGTAAGCAGCTTAACCACGGCGTTGAGCGTGGCGGGCATGCCCGAACCCCATATTGAGGGGGTGGGTGGTTTTATTTTTGCGGGTTTTTTGCCTACCTCTAAATCCGAACGTGCTGCG
>CAMAWQ010000092.1 GCA_945862005.1 Hylemonella gracilis
CGACACATATAAAAGTCACCACTGATATGCACACCAAACTGGCTCACACCCACCTTGATCAAACCGTCGGCTTGAGGCAGGCACCACATGTCACGCTCGAGCCAAAAGTAATGCGTGTCGGGATATTCAAAACCTAAGATGTTCATATGTTGCGACTGCCTAAATGGCGGAAGGGAGCGGGAGTCGAACCCACCCGGCAACGCATGGCGCCACCCACTGGGTTTGAAGCCCAGCCGCTCCACCAGAAGCGATTCCCTTCCTCAAGACTCATGACCCCACCACAGGAAACAACACCGTGCCAGGTCGTAACAGGTGTTGGTCTCCCACGCGGCGCAGAAAACCAATGCGGTCATAAAATTCCAAAATTTGTATGGCCCGCTTGCGGCCTAGGCCTACCGCGTCTCTAAAACTGGCGGCGGTGACCTGACCATCTTGAGCCACTAGTTTTCTTATAAGGCTAGCCATGTCTGTCACCACCTGGGGGTGATAGTACAAATCGTTCACTATTTTATAGGTGCTCCCCATTTTGGCGAGTCGGGCTAGGGTCATTCGGACCTGCACTTCGGGCAAACGCAAGGTGCCCGCTAAATCGCGCACCCATGGCGGATCGACCGCCCCATTTAAAAGCAGAGGTAAGGTTTTGTCGGCAACGATTTGATCAGCCTCGCGCAGTTGCTCAGAATGCTCGGGAAGCTGCACAAAACCCCGGTTGAGCACCACATCGCCCATACGGACCAACTGCTCGAGCAACAGGGTCCAAAGTGTTTCAGGCATTTTGGGCAAGGCCAAGCGGCGGGCACGTTGCACGTCGGGGCCCACCTCGTCAGGCCAACGGGTATGAAAAGCAGTCAATGCCTCTACCACCAGCGCTCGCATAGGGCCAAAGTGTGGCGCTGCAATGAACCAGCGTTGGTGCTGGTCTGCCACCACGTTGGGTAGGTCCGTGGGGTTAAAGGGCCAATCTACCAAGCCATTGGCACGCCACCAATGTGTAGCGTCCAAGCCAAAAGGCATATCTTGCAAGGCCGCTACAAAACGCGCTTGTATCAAAGGCTCATGCTGTTGGCGCAAATAAGCCAACCTGGCTGGGGTTTGCCTATAGCGCATCAGGCCATGAGGTTCGAGTACCTGCCCACCAGCAAGGGTGCGCGTGGCAGAAGCATCGCGCAGGACTAACTGGTCGCCCCACCACACATGCAGCGGCTGCTGCACCACCAGCTGCACCAGCGCCGAGGCACCTGGCTCCAAAGATGCTTGCCCCAAAACAGCGACGGTCGCCATGACTTCTTTTGTACCCACATGCAGGTGCACCAAGGTGCCAGAGCGCAAAGCTTTATCTTCTTCGGGCAGCAAAGTAAGCCATGCTTCAAAACGTTGTGTAGATAAGGCAATGCGCGGGTCGCACAAGGTTTGGCCGCGCTCAACTTGAGTCCGCTCCAAACCAGCCAAACCAATGGCGCATCTTTGACCTGCCGCCACTTGCTGAACCGATTGGTTGTGACACTGCAAGCTCCTGACGCGGTAGGCTTGCGTGGGCTCATGCGCTAAGCAAAGGCTGTCGCCCACTTTTACAGCGCCCTGCCTTAAGCAACCCGCCACCACAGTGCCTAAGCCGTCAAGGGTGAACACCCTGTCCAAGTCCATGCGGGCGCCGAAATGTGCATCTTGTAGATTGACTTTCCGCACAGGCTGCACTGGGTTGGCCTGCTGCTGAGCCTCATGGGTTTGTGCCTCGATGAGCAACTGCTTCAATGCGTCTATACCCTCACCAGTTGTGGAACTGACGCAGCAGATAGGGCTGCCAGCCAATGAGGTGGAGGCAATGATTTGCTGGGCTTCAAGCTCACGTTGGGCCAGCAAGGAAGCATCGACCTTGTCAGCTTTGGTGATGACCACCGCACCTTGACTCAGACCCAGTAAGGACAGAATACTGAGGTGTTCTTGAGTTTGGGGCATGACGCCATCGTCAGCGGCGATCAAGATCAACGCAAAGTCAATGCCACTGGCGCCTGCAATCATGGTGCGGACCAGTTTTTCATGGCCGGGCACGTCGACAAAGGCTATGGGGTTTTGGCCGGGTACCTTCATGGCCGCATAACCCAGCTCAATGGTGATGCCGCGCTTTTTTTCTTCAGGCAAGCGGTCTACATTCACGCCCGTAAGCGCCAACACCAAACTGGTTTTGCCATGGTCAATATGACCCGCTGTACCGACAATCATGGCCGTTTAAAGCTTTAACAACTGCAAGGAGTTGGTCAGATCTTGTGCGTGGTCCAGGCAGCGGCAGTCCCACAAAATATGGTCGTTTTCAATACGGCCAATCACAGGGGTGGGCAAGGCACGTAAGGCCACTTCCAAATGATCCAAGGCTGTGCCCAGACCTTTTTTACCTGCTAACTTGGGCGCTATAGACAACCCTGCAGAAGGCAAGGTGTCTATAGGCAATGAGCCCGAACCGATTTGGCTCATCATGTTTTGTACACGCACCTCGTAGCGTGACCCTAACGCCTGTTGAACTGCAGGACAAACGGTTTGGGCCATGTTCAGAATGTCGGCTTGAGGGCGCGTAAGCCACCTCAGGGTGGGTAAGTGAGTTTTCAAAAGCTCAGGCTGAAGGTAAAGGCGCAGCGTGGCTTCGAGTGCGGCCAAGGGCAACTTGGACAATCGCAAGGCCCGCTTCATGGGGAATTTTTTGATCGTGGTGATGGCGTCTTGGCTGCCCACAATCAACCCCGCCTGAGGACCGCCTAACAATTTGTCACCCGAAAACGTCACCACATCGCAGCCAGCGGCAATCATTTCTTGAGGCGTGGGCTCTTTGGGTAAACCGTAGCGGCTCATATCCACTAGTGAACCACTGCCCAAGTCGGTGGCCAAAGGTATGCCTTTGGCGGCGGCCAGCGGGGCTAAGGCGGCTTCTGTGACCTCGGCAGTAAACCCTTGAACGACGTAATTGCTGGTGTGCACCTTCATGAACAAGGCGGTTTGGGGCGTGATGGCGTTTTGATAATCGGCCAAGTGGGTGCGGTTGGTGGTACCCACTTCCACCAGAGAGGCGCCGGCGCTGGCCATGACGTCTGGCATGCGAAATGCGCCGCCAATTTCCACTAACTCACCACGCGACACAATGACCTCTCGACCTCGGGCCAGTGCGGCAATGGTGAGCAATACGGCCGCAGCATTGTTGTTGACCACGGTTGCAGCTTGTGCGCCGGTGATTTCACATATCAGCCCTTCGACAATGCTGTCTCGATCGCCACGCTGACCGGTGCGCAAGTCGTATTCCAAATTGAGAGGGTGCTGCATCATGGCGTGCACATAGTCAATGGCCACTTGTGGCAACACGGCGCGGCCCATATTGGTGTGGATGACCGTACCCGTCAGGTTCAACATGGGACGAAGGCGCGGCGCCACTTTTGCAGCGATACCTTCGACCAATTGCTCCTCCAAAGTGAGCTCACCGTTGATTTCGCCCCCACCCAAAATGCGTTGACGCGTGGCTGCCAACAATTCACGCGCTTGCTGCGTGACCAATGTGGCGCCGTGTTGTTGCAACAGCGCTTGTCCCTTTGGGCTGCTTACCAAGCGGTCTGTAGAGGGAAGTTGGGACAAAAGTCCGGACAAAGCCTCTTGAGGCGTTGAACTTGCCTTAGGACCATTCACGATGGATCTTTCGGGCATACGTTTAGGCCTTGGTGGGTTCGTCTTCTGGTGCGCCAAACAACAACATAAAGTTCACCCCGTAGCGTTCTTTGCCTGTTTCAGACACCAATAAATCCAAAGTTAAGGAAGCCAAATCGTCAGCCACTGGGTCGACATATAAATCTTTAGTCATGTTCACGATTTTGAGGTAATGACCACATTCGTCACAAGTTTCGGCTTGAACCGCACCCTCAGGAGCCCCCGTGTGGGAGGCCGAACTGGGTTCTAGTGGCTTAAGTGATTGATAAGCTACGCCCTTGGTGCTTTCGCAGTGGCTGCACTTGATGCGCACCATATGCCATTGGTTTTGGCATAAAGAACAGTGCAAATATCGGGTGCCTGTTTCCACCGCGCCCACACGCAACACGCTGGCCACAGGTCTTGATCCACAGCATGGGCAATGCGTGGGGTTGTCTACAAATCCAAAGATGGACTCGCCATAGGTTTTCACGCTTTGCTGAATCAAACGCGCCCAATACACCTGTAGCGCAGCACCAATTAAAGGGGCCGTTCCCAAATCCAGACCCAACATAATGCCCTGGAGCAAACGTTCGGCTTGAAGTTGCAAGTGTTCGGGGCTGGCATCACGCAAAGCCACCAACACATTCAGCGTAGGTCCCTCCTGGAGCCTAGGCATGAGGTCATGCAACAAAGCTTGCAGTTCTTGTGCCCACTGGGAGCTGAGTTTCCAGCGGTCTGGCGTGAGCGGTGGCTCGCCCAAACTTTGAGCTTCTTGAAAAAATGCCAGCTCTGGTAACTCCATATCACGCGGCTTTTGCAGCAGGGTGTGCTGGGCAGCTGCCACATCGGCCATAAATATCAGGTAGTCCCGCATGGAGTGGCCCGCGGCCAACTGACGCAAACGCAACTCACGATCGCGAAACATTTGACCGGTTTCCGCATGCCTGATGAATACCGCGTCGCCAATGTTGCGGGTTGCAATTTCTTCAGGGGACAAAAACTTGACGCTGCGAGGTTCGCTCATGAGATCTCAATAAAAAAAATGCGGCCACTAAGTGCCGCATTGAATGAAAGCACAAAAAAATTAACGGTCGTTGCGAGTCATCTCTTTATGCCACAGCGGATGATTAGCTTGCGCCCATCCACGGCTGACGGTACCTTTGGTCATGGCGCGCGTGGTGCCCTTGACCCAGATGGCGGCATAAATGTGCACTATGACCGTCAATACTAAAACAACGGCAGCAAAGGCGTGCAAGAGCACCCCAATACGCCTGAGCTCCACAGGAAAATCTGGGAACCAAGCGTGCCAAAACAAAATGCCGGTCAGTAACAAAACCACCAAGCTGATGGTCATAGACCAAAACACCAGCTTTTGGCCAGCGTTGTATTTGCCCACTGGCGGCATACCGTCTTTATTTCCCTTGAACATTTCGCCCGTTTTACTGAGCCACTCTCGGTCCACTGGGACCAAGACGTTGTCACGCCAGAGCTTGATGTAAATGCCGACGAAAAACAGCGTCATCAACACCCCTATGTAGGGGTGCAAAATGCGTGTCCACGGACCGCCACCAAACAAGTTGGTCAAGAAATAGAACGAGGGATGGAAAAAAGCCAAACCCGATAAAGCCGCCAGAAAGAACAACAAGGCTATGGCCCAGTGGTTCATTCGGGTGTTGTCTTCGTAGCGCTTCAGGTCAGAAGAAGTGGATTTCATTTCATGTTTCCTTTACGCTTTATCAAGCTTTGGCCGCTTCGTTGTCATCGGACTTTTCGGCTTTTTCTTCGATTGGACCGACCTTCATGTAATGGAAGAAGCCGGCTACCACCGCACCCACCATAGCCAGAACGGCTAGGGGCTTGGCAGCGCCTTTCCACAAAGACACCAAGGGGCTGACTTTGGGGTTAGATGGCAAGTCGGCATACAACTCGGGCTTATCGCCGTGCTGCAACACGTACATGACGTGTGTGCCACCAACGCCAGCGGGGTTGTACACAGAGGCTTGCGCGAAGCCGCGCTCTTTAAGGTCAGTGATACGTTCTGAGCCATATTCCAGCATGTCTTCTTTAGTGCCAAAGTGGATAGCACCAGTTGGACAAGCCTTAACGCAGGCGGGCTCCAAGCCCACGCCCACGCGGTCGGAACACAAAGAACACTTGTAAGCCTTGTTGTCCATTTGACTGATGCGAGGCACATCAAAAGGACAGCCGGTCACGCAGTTGCCGCAACCCACACAGTTTTCGCTAATGAAATC
>CAMAWQ010000093.1 GCA_945862005.1 Hylemonella gracilis
GGCCTGATCACCGTCACCGTGCCCGCACAAAGCGTGATGGTGCTGCAACCCGTGGAACGCGACTTAGGCGGGTACAGCCGGTACAAACGGGTGCGGTGAAATTTGCATATAGACCGACACATGTGAATCCAATCGGAATACAGATTGCATCTAAGTGGTTTTCAACTCGGAGAACGACATGGACAAAAACTTCTGGCCCCCGATCTTGGCTTTGGCGATTCCGCTGCTGGCTTTGCTGATTCCGATGGCTTACATTGTTTTTCGCTTTATGCTGCAAAGCCGCAAGGCCCAGCTGACGCACGAGACCATTCGCCACTTTGCGCAATTGGGGCAGCCCATTCCGCCTGAATTGCTGCAACAAGAGCCGCCCAGCGCCGCCTTGGCTGCCCCCACACCGGAGCAAAAAGCCGAGCGCGTGGCCAGCTTGCTGCGCAAGGCGGTGTTGGCCATGTGTTTGGGCTTGGGTCTGGGCTTGGTGGTGTATTGGGTCAACCTCGATCACGGTGAGTTCAACGGTTTCCACGGCTGGGCCTGGGGCTTGTTGCCCTTCATCCTTGGCTTGGGCTGGCTGTTTCTTTGGGTGGCCGAATCTCGGCAGCTGCGGCATGAACAGGCACTGGCGCGTGGCGAGTCAGACTGAGTGTGTCCATCCCCTCTTTGGCACAGGAGCGCGAGTGGCTGCGCTTGGCGCAGCACCATCGCGATCCACAGGCCTTCGGGCAGCTGGTGGCCCTTCACCAGGGGCGTGTGCGTGCGGTGCTGCGCAAGCTCACCCGGGGCCAGCAGGCCCTGGCCGATGAGTTGGCGCAAGAAACTTTCATCAAAGCTTGGCGGGCCTTGCCCACGTTCCGGCACGGGGCGCAGTGGAGCACTTGGCTGCACCGCATTGCTTACCTCGAATTTTTGCAGCACCAAAGGCGTTGGGCCGATGAGCATGCCAGCACCGCATCGCCCGAGCATGAGGCCATCGCAGCCACGTACTCGGCCCACGATTTGCGCCTGGACTTGGAGAAGGCTTTGGCAAAATTGCACCCTTTGGAAAATGCCGCCATCGTGTACTGTTACCACGGCGGTTTGAGCCATGCCGAGGCGGCACAAGTTTTGGACTTGCCTTTGGGCACCGTCAAAAGCCATGTCTTGCGCGGGCGCGCCAAACTGCAAACGCTGCTGGCCGCCTGGAAGCCCACAGACACTCAGGAGTCACCATGAACAAGACCACCGCTGACACCCCAGATGCCGACGACTGGCTGACGCCTTTGTTGGTGCGGGATGCGCATGGAGACCCAAGCCCACAACAGGACGCGGCTTTTGTGGCTCAAGTCATGGGCCAATTGCTTGAGCCCGCCGATGCACTTGCAAAGCCCCAAAAGCCTAGGGTCAACACGAACTTGACCCGCGAGCGCGGAATGTTGCTGGGGTTTCAGTTAATCATGGTTGTTTTATTCGTCATATCCGCACCTACAGCCGTGCAAGCCTGGCTGGAAGTTGCAAAAGCTCCTATGGACATGACGGCTTGGTATGACCAAAAACTGTGGGGCTTCGCTTTGGGACTGAGCATGATGTTTTATGGTTCATATGAATTACTGAACACGCCTGAGTAGGCTACTGTCATTGCAATTGACTCAACCAAATTTTTTGTTTGAGCGCCAATTCAGATTGACCCTTTGTTGATTGCAAAATGTTCGATATCAACCGATAAGCCCAAGCTCTTGACGTCGCATCCGTGCGTGAGTAGCTCGGGCATGAGGCACCCAGCCCTGCGTGAGCCAACGCCGCCACATCAACAAACCACGTATCCACTCATCGGCCGCGTAGGCCAGCCAGACCCCCATCAATCCCCAACCCCAGTGCACCCCCAGCAGCCAACTGCCCCCGGCCAGCACCAGCGCCATGGAGCCCGCCCCGGCATAAAACGGATAGCGGGCATCGCCCGTGGCGCGCAAGGCCGAGATCACAATCAGGTTGAAGGTACGCCCTGTCTCCAGCAGGATCGACAGCCACATCAGTTGGCTACCTATCCGCACAATGTCAGGGTCCTGTGTAAAAAACCCCAATAGCCATGTACCCAGCAGCGCCTGCACACAAGCCACAAGCAGGGTCACGGCAAAGCCAATCTTTTGGGCCTTGCGCACCAGGTCGTGCGCCTGCCGAAACTGGCGTGCTCCGACCATGTGGCCGATCACCATTTCAACGGTGATGCCAATCGCCAAGGCGCTGATCAATACCCACATGTTGAACTGCAAGACATAGGCCTGGGTGGCCAACGCCTGCGTGCCCATGAGGCCAACAGCGGCCACGCTGACCATGAAGGCCGCCTCCCATGACAAGTTTTCTGCCGCACCGGGCAGCCCGATGTGCAGCACCGGCTTCAATTGAGTCCAACGCACCCGCCACCAGTCTGTCCACTGTGGACGCAGCCCAAGCCGCAGCCGCCACAAATACAGGTGCAAGGCCATGCCCACCAAACGGCTGATGATGACGGCCACCGCAAAACCCGACAAACCCAACGCCGACAACGGCCCCCAACCGGTCATCAAGGGCCAGGCCAGCGCCATGTGGGTGGCATGCATAACGATCATCACGGCCAGCGTGTCTCGGTTGCGCAGGTGCGCCCGCATGACCCCGGCCATACAGGCGTTCCAGGCGTCCAGCACCAATGCGAGCGCCAGCGATTGCAAAAACGGTGCGGCCAGCAGCAACACATCAGCGGGCGCATTGAGCATCTGCAGCATCGGGCGTGCGCACAACAAGGCCAGCATGGCTGCCAACCCTCCCATCCATGTTCCTGAGGCCAGCGCAGCGCGTGCGACCCTGTCAGCCTCCGCGCGATGCCCGGCCCCAAGGTTTTGCGTGATGACCACGCTTACCCCCGCTCCCACCAGACGGAAGACCATGAACAACAAACCAAAAACGTGGTGGGACAGCGCAAAAGCACCTCCCGCCGCGTCAGAGATGCCAGCAGCCAGTGCCGTGCCAACCATCCCCACCACCAGTCCAAGCGACAGTTCAACCAACAGGGGGAAAACGAGACTGGTTATGGCTGTGTGATTGGAGATGTCAAATGTGGATTTCATGAAAAGGCACTTGCCAAAATGATCAAGCCACATTGATTTACATTCATGGCGCCGACCGACGTCCGTAACATTACTACATCTCCTCTTCAGCATTCAGCCTAGAATGGAATATGTATGAACCGTACCGTCAGATTTTGTGCGCGTGCGACTTTTATGGGTTTTTGAATACCCCCGACTGGTGCCCCACAATGCGTTCAATATCGATTGTTTTCGGTGTAATTGAATTACAAAACAACCCCCTTAATGGCTTTGACTCACAACCAAGCACGACATGATTACCTTCGAATCTCCCCGTTTGCTTGCTGACATTGGGCGCGTCTACGCTCGTTTTGCCATAGAGCTCGAGCGTGACCAATACAGCCACCAAGCTTCTTTGCGGTGCGCTGACCACCCGAGTCTTGAACAAGCAATCAGAACCTATCTGGAATCCGTACAGCCATTAACGGTTGAACATGCAGCCATAGCCATTGCCACGCCTGTCGATGGTGACCAAGTACGCATGACCAATTACCACTGGCAATTTTCGATAGAGCAAACACGTCAAGCTTTGGGACTCGATACTCTGGTTGTCGTCAATGATTTCACCGCATTAGCCATGGCCTTGCCACGGCTAGGGCCCGATGCCATTCGCCAAGTAGGCGGAGGCCAGCCGGTTAAAAGTAGCGTCATAGGTTTACTGGGTTCGGGTACTGGTCTAGGCGTTTCAGGACTGATCCCATCTGGTGATGGTTGGATTTCTCTTGGATCAGAAGGTGGCCACACCAGCTTTGCCCCCAGAGACGCCAACGAAATTGCTGTTTTGCACCACGCACTGACACTTTACGACCATGTCTCTTTTGAGCGTTTGGTGTCTGGTTCCGGATTGGAGCTGATTTACCAAGCATTGAGCCAGACACGAAAAGGGGTGGCTGAATTTTTGAGTGCCCCCGAAATCACACGCTTGGCGCTTGACGAAGACAATGCTTTGTGTCGAACCACACTTGACGTTTTCTGCAATATGTTGGGCACGGCGGCCAGTGATCTGGCCGTGACCCTAGGCGCAACTGGCGGCGTCTATATTGGCGGAAGCATCATCCCACGACTGGGCGCCTATTTCGATCAATCCGGTTTTCGTCAACGCTTTGAAGACAAAGGTCGTTTCAGGCAGTATGTAGAACACATCCCGACCTATGTGATCACCGCCGACAATCCAACTTTCATGGGTGTTTCAGCGATCTTGGAGACACAACTACGGACTCTTCAGAATTCCATAGGATCGGCTATCTTGTCCCAAATCCGTCGGTTGCGTCCACAGCTCTCGCCCGCCGAACAGCGCGTTGCAGAATTGGTTCTGTCACAACCTCGGTCGGTACTGAATGACCCGATTCATGATATTGCCCTGGCGGCTCAGGTCAGTCAGCCTACCGTGATCCGCTTCTGTCGATCGGTGGGCTGCAAAGGACTCTCTGATTTTAAATTGCGTCTTGCATCTGGTCTGAGCGTTTCAGTCCCTATCACGCACTCCAAAGTTACTCACGAGGACTCTGTTCTGGAGTTGGGCTCCAAAGTTCTGGGCAATACCGCCAATGCTGTATTGCAACTGCGCAACGAATTGCAGCGCGAATCCATTGACAAAGCCATTGATCTTGTCATGGCGGCTCAGCGAGTTGAAATTTTTGCAGTCGGTAGCTACGCGTCTGTTGCGCTAGATGCGCAGATGAAATTTTTACGGCTCGGCATTCCCTGCGGCGTCCACACCGACCCACACACGCAACATTTGGTCAGTAAACTTGTTAACCGTGACACCGCCACCCTCATCATCAGCAGTGGTGGTTCTTTACCAGAATTGATTTCATTGCAACACGTTCTCAGTGAGCAGGGCGCATCTGTCGTTGCCATCACAGCCAATCAATCCATCCTAGCCAAAAAAGCCGATGCTGCACTTGTGGCCGAGCACAACGAACATGCTGCGACCCATTTACCCATGATCAGCCGTGTCCTGCATCTTTTACTGGTGGACATTTTGGTTGTAGGTCTAGAGATGCGTCTTGCTGAATTGGGTCGGACTTCAGAGGCACTCGTCATGGGAATCAATGAGATCCCGACATCACCCTCACATACTTCACCGGTACTCGGCGTGCGTATGTCATCTCCTGTGCGTCCATCAATTTCACATAGTCAATGATTTCAAAGGGATTACCCTTATGTAGTTTTGTTTCTCAGGTCTTTGATTTTTATGTAATCGAATTACAATTCTCCAAGCTTACATCACTGAAGTGGCGGCTTTACGAAGGAGAAGACAAATCATGGACGATTACGCCAGCCGGCAACGCAAGCCGACCAAGCACCTGATAGGGCTGGGGCTGGTGGTGGTGCTGCACCTGCTGCTCTTTTGGGCCATCAGCTCGGGCCTGGCTCGAGCGGTGGTCAAAAAAATCCAGGGTCCTGTGGAGGCTGTCCTCCTGGAGGATACGAAGCCGGATATTCCGCCGCCACCACCGCCGCCGCCCCCACCCAAGAACTT
>CAMAWQ010000094.1 GCA_945862005.1 Hylemonella gracilis
ACCCGCTTGCTGGCCAAAAACAAACAAGCGGCCATGGACGCTTTGGTGGGTGTATGCGAACTCGACTTGCCCCAGTCCATCTTGCAGTCTGAAATGGACCGTTTGGTTGAAGGTGCCCGAGAAGACCTGAAGCAGCGCGGCATTAAAGATGCCGACAAAGCCCCCATTCCTGCCGAAATTTTCCGGCCTCAGGCAGAAAACCGTGTGCGTTTGGCCTTGGTGGTGGGCGACCTGGTGCGCACCCAAAAGCTAGAGGCCACTCCCGAGCAAATCAAAGCCCATGTGGAAGATTTGGCCGCCAGCTATGAAAAACCAGCCGAAGTGGTGCGCTGGTACTACGGCGACAAGCGCCGTATGGCCGAGGTGGAAGCCATTGTGGTGGAAGCCAACGTCACGGCTTTCTTGGTGTCCAAGGCCCAAGTGGTTGAAAAAACCATCAGTTTTGAGGAATTGATGGGTCAGTCTTGAGCCCTTGCTTGAGCGTATGGGCTTAGGTCGTTTGCCCAAGCTGTTTGTGCTGGCTCAAACACCGCCCTGATAACTTAGGGCGCCTCACCTAGGCCTATTCAGTTTCCGTTACAGTGTCTCGAATGTCAGGAGTTAGCTTTTCATGAACACACGTTTTTCAGCCCAAGACACCCAAGCCTTAGGCATGGTGCCCATGGTGATCGAGCAGTCCGGCCGAGGCGAACGCGCCTACGACATTTATTCGCGTTTGCTCAAAGAGCGCGTGATTTTTTTGGTTGGCCCTGTAAACGACCAAACCGCCAATGTGGTGGTCGCCCAGCTGTTGTTTTTGGAAAGCGAAAACCCTGACAAAGACATTTCGCTCTACATCAACTCCCCAGGCGGTTCAGTCAGTGCGGGCATGTCTATTTTTGACACCATGAACTTCATCAAGCCCAATGTGTCCACCCTGTGCATTGGCATGGCGGCCAGCATGGGCGCCTTTTTGTTGGCTGCGGGCGAAAAAGGAAAGCGTTTTTCTTTGCCTAACTCCAAGGTCATGATTCACCAGCCTTTGGGCGGCACGCAAGGCCAAGCCACAGAAATTGAAATTCACGCCCGCGAAATTTTGAAAACACGTGAGCAGCTCAACCGCATCTTGTCGGAGCGCACTGGTCAACCAATGGAAAAAATTGAGCGCGATACAGAGCGCGATTACTACCTGTCTGCCGATGAATCTAAAGAATACGGCTTGATAGACCAAGTGATTTCTAAGCGTCCTTAAATTTTTAGGCCTCCACAATGGCAGAGAAAAAACCCACCGCAAACGACAAAACGCTTTATTGCTCGTTTTGCGGCAAAAGCCAGCACGAAGTTAAAAAACTGATTGCCGGTCCTTCGGTGTTTGTGTGCGACGAATGCATAGAGCTTTGCAACGAAATCATTCGTGACGAACTCCCTGCTACCAAAGACGCGCGCGACGGCAAGGGTGATCTGCCCACCCCGTCTGAAATCAAATCCAACCTAGACCACTACGTGATTGGCCAAGAGCCTGCGAAGCGTTCGCTGGCGGTGGCGGTCTACAACCACTACAAGCGCTTGCAGCACAAAGATAAAGCGCGCAAAGACGAAGTAGAGCTCACTAAAAGCAATATCTTGCTGATTGGCCCTACCGGCTCAGGCAAAACTCTGTTGGCCCAAACCCTGGCGCGCCAGTTGGACGTGCCGTTTGTCATGGCCGACGCCACCACCCTGACTGAAGCAGGTTATGTGGGAGAGGACGTTGAAAACATCATTCAAAAGCTGCTGCAAAACTGCAACTACGAGGTGGACCGCGCGCAACGCGGCATTGAGTACATCGACGAAATTGACAAAATTTCGCGTAAATCTGACAACCCCTCCATCACCCGAGACGTGTCCGGTGAGGGCGTGCAACAAGCCTTGCTCAAGCTGATTGAAGGCACCATGGCCAGCATTCCACCCCAAGGTGGACGCAAGCACCCCAACCAAGACTTTGTTCAGGTCGACACCACCAATATCTTGTTTATATGTGGCGGTGCGTTTGCGGGCCTAGAAAAAGTCATTGAAAGCCGCACCGAAGCCTCTGGTATCGGTTTTGGTGCCACCGTGCGCAGCAAGCAGCAGCGTAGCCTGACCGAAGTATTCAAAGAGGTGGAGCCTGAAGACTTGATCAAGTTCGGCCTGATCCCTGAGCTGGTGGGTCGTATGCCTGTGGTGGCCACCTTGGCTGAACTGAGCGAGGATGCGCTCATGCAAATCTTGACCGAGCCTAAAAACGCCCTCGTCAAACAGTTCAGCAAATTGTTTGGCATGGAAGGCGTGGAGCTTGAAATTCGCCCCGCCGCACTCAAGGCCGTTGCCAAAAAAGCCTTGGCCCGTAAAACTGGTGCACGCGGCTTAAGGTCCATTTTGGAGCAGGCGCTGATCAACACCATGTTTGACTTGCCCGATCTGAAAAACGTCGAAAAAGTGGTGGTTGAAGAGTCCACCATAGATGAACAAAAACCCCCGCTGATGGTATTCCGCGAGGCTGCTAAAAAGGCCTAACTGCACCACCTCTATTAAGCGGTGTCCCCACACCAAGTTAAAGGTACTTTTCCATGTCCGGCCACCCCGCCTTGCCACCTGAACCCATCGACCTGCCGTTACTGCCCCTGCGCGATGTGGTGATTTTTCCCCACATGGTGATCCCCCTGTTTGTGGGGCGCGCCAAAAGCATCAAGGCTTTGGAGTCGGCCATGGAGGCCGAGCGCCGCATCATGTTGGTGGCCCAAAAAACCGCCGCCAAAGACGAGCCCCAAGTCACCGATATGTTTGACGTGGGTTGTGTGTCCACCATTTTGCAAATGCTTAAGCTGCCCGACGGCACCGTGAAGGTGTTGGTAGAAGGCCAGCAGCGTGCATCGGTCAACAAAATTGAAGAACACGAAACGCTTTTTACCGCCAATGTGACCCCGCAAGAGCTGCAGGTCATCAATGAATCCAACGATCCTAAAGTCACCAGTGAAATTGAGGCGTTGCGCCGCGCCGTCATGCAGCAGTTTGACCAGTACGTCAAACTGAACAAAAAAATTCCTCCGGAAATACTGACGTCTATTTCCAGCATCGACGATCCAGGCCGTTTGGCAGACACCATTGCAGCCCACTTGCCCCTAAAGCTCGAAAACAAGCAAGCCGTGCTGGGTTTGTCTAACCTGCGCGACCGCTTGGACAACCTGATTGAACAGCTCGAGCGCGAAGTGGACATTTTGAATGTGGATAAACGCATTCGTGGCCGCGTCAAGCGGCAGATGGAAAAAAACCAGCGCGATTTTTATTTGAACGAGCAGGTCAAGGCCATTCAAAAAGAGTTGGGCGAAGGTGAAGACGGTGCTGACATTGAAGAAATTGAAAAGAAAATCAAAGCTGCCCGCATGCCCACCGAGGCGCGCAAAAAAGCCGAGGGCGAGCTGAAAAAACTCAAGCTCATGTCGCCCATGTCGGCCGAGGCTACGGTGGTGCGCAACTACATTGATTCGCTGGTAAGTCTGCCTTGGAACAAAAAAACCAAAATCAAACACGACTTGGCTTTGGCTGAAGAGGTGCTGAACGAAGACCACTTTGGCCTTGAAAAAGTCAAAGACCGCATATTGGAATATCTAGCGGTTCAGCAGCGTGTGGACAAGGTTAAAGCGCCCATTTTGTGTTTGGTGGGCCCTCCTGGCGTGGGCAAAACATCGCTGGGTCAATCGGTGGCTAAGGCCACCGGCCGCAAATACGTGCGCATGGCACTGGGCGGCATGCGCGACGAGGCCGAAATTCGCGGCCACCGCCGCACTTACATTGGCGCTATGCCGGGCAAGGTGTTGCAAAGCTTAGGCAAGGTGGGCACTCGTAACCCGCTGTTTTTGCTGGATGAGATTGACAAATTGGGCACCGACTTCAGGGGCGACCCATCGAGCGCACTACTAGAAGTTCTAGACCCTGAACAAAACAGCAAGTTTGGCGACCACTACATTGAAGTCGACTTTGACCTCAGCGACGTGATGTTTGTGGCCACCTCCAATTCCATGAACATACCGCCAGCTTTGCTGGACCGCATGGAAGTCATTCGCCTTTCGGGCTACACCGAAGACGAAAAAACCAACATCGCCTTGCGCTACCTCTTGCCCAAACAACTCAAAAACAATGGCCTTAAAGAAGGCGAGCTTGAAGTTGCCGACGAGGCTGTAAGAGACGTGGTGCGCTACTACACCCGCGAGGCTGGCGTGCGTTCACTAGAGCGCGAGTTGTCCAAAATTTGCCGCAAAGTGGTCAAGGGGCTTCAGCTCAAAAAAATGACGCCTAAGGTGGTGGTCAACTCCAGCAACCTCAATGACTTTTTGGGTGTGCGCAAGTTCTCCTTTGGTCGTGCGGAACAACAAAACCAAGTGGGCCAAGTGGTGGGCTTGGCTTGGACCGAAGTGGGGGGCGATTTGCTCACCATCGAGGCCGCCCTGATGCCCGGCAAAGGCAACATCATTCGCACCGGCTCATTGGGCGACGTGATGAAAGAGTCCGTAGAGGCCGCACGCACCGTGGTGCGCAGCCGCGCCAAAGCTTTGGGCATGGCCGAAGAAGTATTTGAAAAGCGCGACATGCACATCCATGTGCCCGACGGTGCAACCCCTAAAGACGGCCCCAGCGCCGGTGCTGCCATGACCACCGCCATCGTGTCTGCACTCACAGGCATTCCGGTGCGCGCTGATGTGGCCATGACGGGCGAAATCACCTTGCGTGGCGAAGTCACCGCCATTGGCGGCCTGAAAGAAAAGCTCTTGGCAGCGCTGCGTGGCGGTATTAAAACCGTGATCATTCCTGAAGAGAATGAAAAAGACTTGCAAGAAATTCCAGACAACGTCAAAGAGGGTTTGTCCATCTTGCCGGTGAAGTGGATCGATAAAGTTTTAGAAATTGCCCTTGAGCGTGTGCCCACGCCACTGGTAGATGCCGAGCCCGTTGCGGTGGATGGCGCTACAACGGCTGCTACTGCTGCAGCCCAACCTGCAGTGGCGCAAGAAACCCTTAAACACTAAATTTAGGCAACAAAATTAGTCTATAATTTCACCTCTTTCGCGGGAATAGCTCAGTTGGTAGAGCGCAACCTTGCCAAGGTTGAGGTCGAGAGTTCGAGACTCTTTTCCCGCTCCAAATTTAAAAAGGGAAGCACACGCTTCCCTTTTTTGTCAGTCAAATGGCTCGGTAGCAAAGCGGTTATGCACCGGATTGCAAATCCGTGTAGGTCGGTTCGACTCCGGCCCGAGCCTCCAGTTAAATGCCGTTACTGCTCACGCACTAGCGGCATTTTTACTTTTGCACACTCTTGCAAAGTTCGCTTCCAAGTTCTCAGGCGTTTGCCTTGCAAAAGGGAAGCATTACCATGAGTCGTATCAAAATCGGGCCAGCACTGAAATGAACCTAAAAACTTGCATACGTTTTATCTGCGTAGCACTGTCGATTGCTACTAGCGCCGTTCTCGCGCAGTCCAGTCCAAACCTTGAGCGCTACAGCCAATTACCGGCCAGCGCAGACGGTATCGGTAAAAGCTATATGGGGCGCGAAATCTCTGCGGTGATGGGCTGGCAGGG
>CAMAWQ010000095.1 GCA_945862005.1 Hylemonella gracilis
GGCGGGGCGCGGCGCGACGAAGAAAAAGCCCGTGCCAAAGAGCGCATCGTTAGCCACCGCGATTCATTTGGCCAGTGGAACCCCAAGGCCCAGCGCCCGGAGCTGTGGACGCTATTCAACACCCGTATTCAGTCGGGCGAGCATTTCAGGGTATTTCCTATTTCCAACTGGACCGAGCTGGACGTGTGGCAATACATAGACCGCGAACGCATTGCCCTGCCTTCGCTGTACTACAGCCACCAACGCGAGGTGGTGGAGCGCAAAGGTTTGCTGGTGCCCGTCACCCCGCTCACGCCACCCAAAGCGGGTGAGTCGGTGGTGCTTAAAGATGTGCGCTTTCGCACGGTGGGCGACATCACCTGCACCTGCCCTGTGGGCAGCACCGCTGCCAGGGCGGCCGATATCGTGATTGAAACCCTGTCGGCGGACGTGAGCGAACGGGGTGCCACCCGCATGGACGACAAAACATCTGAAGCCTCCATGGAAAAACGCAAGAAAGACGGGTACTTTTAATGGACGCCCTGCGATTTATCACCTGCGGCAGCGTGGACGACGGCAAAAGCACTCTGATTGGCCGCCTGCTTTTAGACACCCGTGCGGTACTGCAAGACCACCTTGCTGGCGTGACCCGTCAAGGTCACCAAGCCGACCCCAATGACGCGGGCGCCACTGTGGACTTGGCTTTGCTGACCGACGGGCTGAGCGCCGAGCGCGAGCAAGGCATCACCATTGACGTGGCGTACCGGTACTTCAGCACCGAGCAGCGCAAATTCATTATTGGTGACGCGCCCGGCCACGAGCAGTACACCCGCAACATGGTTACTGCCGCCAGCAGCGCCCACGCCGCCGTGGTGCTGGTAGATGCCACCAAGTTGCAGTGGACCGACCCCCACCTCAAACTCTTGCCTCAAACCCGTCGCCACACCTTGCTCCTGCACTTGTTGCGTGTGCCCTCGGTGGTGTTTGCCATCAACAAGCTCGACGCGGTGGACGATGCGGGTGTTGCTTTTGTGCACATAGAGCGGGCCTTGCGCGCTTTTGCGCAAGAGGCTGGCATTCAGGCGCGCGCCATCATTCCGGTATCGGCCTTAAAGGGATGGAACGTGGTGGAATCGGCCAACGATGCGTGGTGCGGTTACAGCGGCCCCAGCCTATTGGAGCTGCTGGAACAATTGCCCGTAACGCCTGCAGATGTGGCCTTGCCCTTTGCGTTTCCAGTGCAGTGGGTGGAAAAGTTTTCTTCTTCAGCCGACACGCATCAAGGCCGCCGTGTGTTTTGGGGGCGTTTGGCTTCTGGGCAGGTGCAGCCTGGCGACACCGTGCGTGTTTTTCCTGGCCATCAAACTGCCACCGTGGCGCAAGTGCTCAATGCGGTGCGCTTGCCTTTTAAAGCCCAAGCCAACCAAAGCGTTGGCGTGGTGCTGGACCGCGAGTTGGATTTGTCTCGCGGCGACTGGCTCATCACTCACGAGCACGAGGCGGGGCTGCTCACCGAAACCCGCGAACTCCATGCCACCGTGGCTTGGCTGGACGACGAGCCCTTGGTGGTGGGGCGTGTGTACTGGTTGCTGCATGGCCACCGATGGGTCAAGGCCAAGGTCAAGCAGGTGAGTTACCGCCTGAACATTCACAACCTGGCCCAAGAAGCCGCCACGCATCTTGAACCCAATGCCATTGGTCATGTGGAGTTGGCTTTACAAGAGCCACTGGCCATATTGCCGTTTGGGCAATCTCGCGGTCTTGGCTGCTGCATTTTGGTGGATACCGCAAGCCATAAAACCGCTGGCGCCGTGCTCTTGAGCAAAACCCCATAAAATCGCCCATCCTTTTTAGTTTCATCCCAACCCGCTATGACCCACGTTGTCACTGAAGCCTGTATCCGCTGCAAATACACCGACTGTGTGGACGTATGTCCCGTGGACTGTTTTCGCGAAGGCCCGAATTTTTTGACCATCGACCCTGATGAATGCATCGACTGCGCGGTGTGTATTCCAGAGTGTCCCGTCAACGCGATTTACGCTGAAGAAGACGTGCCGGCTGACCAGCAACACATGACGGCCCTGAACGTCGAGCTGGCCAAGCTGCCCACTTGGAAAAGCATCACCAAACGCAAAATTCCTTTGGCTGATGCGGACGACTGGAAAGACAAAACCGACAAGCTCAAGGAGCTGGTGCGCTAAACAATGAACGATTCGCAACACAACTCAAGCACCGTAACCCAGACCATTGAAACCGATGCGGTGATTGTGGGAGCCGGTCCTGTCGGCTTGTTTCAGGTGTTTGAGCTGGGTCTGCTGGAAATCAAGGCCCACATCATTGACTCCTTGGCCTACCCCGGCGGTCAGCCTATGGAGCTCTACCCCGACAAGCCTATTTACGACATTCCGGCCATACCGGTGTGCACCGGCAAAGAGCTGACCGACGCCTTGATGAAGCAAATTGAGCCGTTTGGTGCCACCTTTCACCTAGGCCAAGAAGTCAGCGTGGTCGAAAAACAGGCCGATGGTCGGTTTTTTATAGAAACGTCTAAAGGCACTCGCTTTTTGACCAAAACCATCTTTATTGCTGCAGGTGTGGGCTCGTTTCAGCCGCGCACCCTCAAGGTGGATGGCATTGAAGCCTTTGACAACACCCAGTTGTTCTATCGGGTTAAAAACCCGGCCGACTTTGCTGGCAAAAACCTCATCATCGTGGGCGGCGGTGACTCTGCTTTGGACTGGACGCTGAATTTTGTGGCCGAAGGCCCCAACAAAGCTGAAAGCGTCATCTTGATCCACCGACGCGACGGCTTTAAGGCGGCTCCTGCCAACGTGGCCAAAATGAGAGAGCTGTGCGACCAGTACGAAATGCAGTTCATCGTAGGTCAGATCACCGGTTTTGAAGAAACCCAAGGTCAGCTCAAAACCGTCAAGGTCACCGGTGGGGACGGCGTGACCCGTGTGGTGCCCGCCGATGTGCTGCTGGTATTTTTTGGCCTGTCTCCCAAGCTGGGTCCCATTGCTGATTGGGGCTTGGACATTGAGCGCAAACAGTTGGTGGTGGACACCGAAAGGTTTTCTACCAATGTGGAAGGCATTTTTGCTGTGGGCGACATCAACACCTACCCCGGCAAGAAAAAGCTCATTTTGTCGGGCTTTCATGAGTGCGCCTTGGCGGCCTTTGGGTCCATGCCCATCATCAACCCCGACAAAAAAGTGCATTTGCAGTACACCACCACCAGCCCCAAGCTGCACAAGGTTTTGGGTGTGGAATCGCCGGTATTTGACTAAGCCCTTGCGCTTAGCGACGCTTAGCGCAACAAGTGCATGGCTTGGGGGGCATGCCCATGATTGACCGGCCCATGCCCTTGGCCTGTGGTCACCCCAGCACCCGCCTCTATAGCCGCCACAATGTAGTGTCGCGCCTGCTGCACTGCTTCTTGCAAAGGCAAGCCCAAAGCCAATTGCGCCGCAATGGCCGAAGACAAAGTACAGCCCGTGCCGTGCACATTGCGACTTGCAATGCGCGGACTTTGCAAGGTCAGCAAGGGCTGGCCCGGTTGCAGCAACACATCCACCACCTGAGCGCCCTGCAAATGTCCGCCTTTAAGCAAAGCTGCCTGCGCACCAAGGTCGCACAGCGCTTGCGCTGCGGCGGGCAAAGCGTTTATGCCCTCAATGGGGCGGCCCAGCAGCCATTCGGCTTCATCGAGGTTGGGCGTGACCAAGCTCACCAGCGGAAACAACTCGTTCACCAGCACAGCCATGGTGTCTGCGGCAATCAAACGGTCGCCGCTCGTGGCCACCATCACAGGGTCCAGCACCACCCGCTGGAGCTTAAATTTTTGAATGGCTTGCGCCACGACCCGCACCAACTCGGGCGAATGGAGCATGCCAATCTTGACTGCATCCGCCCCAATGTCTTCCAACACCGCGTCTATTTGGGCGGCCAGCATGTCGGCGGGCAAAGCGTGTATGGCGCGCACTCCCAGGGTGTTTTGGGCGGT
Source organism: Hylemonella gracilis (assembly GCA_945862005.1). Taxonomy (GTDB): domain Bacteria; phylum Pseudomonadota; class Gammaproteobacteria; order Burkholderiales; family Burkholderiaceae_C; genus Hylemonella; species Hylemonella gracilis_D. Next base: position 3,986 of record CAMAWQ010000095.1, read on the forward strand.
GACGGCGGTGATGGCGGTCATGCCGTAACAGCCCAGCGCACAAAAGGTTTTCAGATCGGCCTGAATGCCTGCCCCCCCACCGCTGTCCGAACCCGCAATACTCAAGACTCGGGGATAATGGACGGGCGGTGCATGGGGGGTACTGGATGGGTCATTCATAAGCAAAATTATCAGGGCTGGACATGAGCACTCCCTCCATATTGCGATGCGTGGTGCTTGGGGCGGGCATTATGGGCCGCCTGATGGCTTGGCAATTGGCACGTCAAGGTCATGACGTGTCGGTTTACGAGGCTGGCAGCCCAGACGCTCAGGGCTCGCCCGCAAGGGTGGCTGCGGCCATGTTGGCGCCCTTGGCAGAGTCTGCCATTACCGAAGCCTCTGTGGTGCGCATGGGTCACTATGCGCTTGGGCGCTGGCCGGAACTGTTGGCGCAGTTGTCCAGCCCCGTGTTTTTTCAGCAAAGCGGCACCCTAATTTTGTGGCACCGCCAAGATGCGCCCGAGGCGCAGCGCTTTACCCGTTTGCTGCAGACCACCCAACAGCAATTGCCTGAACTCCCCCCTATGCAAATGCTGGACTCTGCGGGCGTGCAGGCTTTAGAACCCAGCTTAGAACAGCGGTTTACCCAAGGCGTGTACCTGCCCGGAGAGGGGCAGTTAGATAACAGGCAGCTGCTGCAAGCCCTGCTTCATGATCTGGAACAACTGGGCGTGGCCCTGCACTGGAACAGCCCGCGCGAGCCCCAAGACTTTGCCGCAAGCGCTGGCGAGCAAGACGCTTTGGACTGGATAGTGGATTGCCGTGGCATGGGCGCTGATCAATGGGCTCAGCTCAGAGGGGTGCGGGGTGAGGTGGCGCGCATACATGCCCCAGAGGTGCAGCTGAACCGCCCAACGCGTTTGATACACCCCCGTTACCCCATATACATTGCGCCCAAACCGGACGGCTTGTTTGTGATTGGCGCCACTGAAATTGAAAGCAACGATCGCTCGCCCCCCAGCGTGCGCTCCACATTAGAGCTGCTGAGCGCGGCCTATGCGGTGCACCCGGGTTTTGCCGAAGGCCGCATTGTGGAAATTGCCACCCAGTGCCGCCCTACCCTGCCCGATAATCTGCCCGCCATGCGCCTCACCCCATCGACAAACTCTCAACCCCACGTGCTCGCCATCAACGGCCTTTACCGACATGGGTTCATGATTTCTCCTGCTCTATTGGATGTAGCGTTGGAGTGCATGCAACAAGGTTCATCGGCTTTGGGCGCCAAGCTGGACCTGCACATCACTTCATCAGGCCATGACGCTTAAGGTCTTGATCAACCGCCAGCCGCACCAATTGCCTCAGGATGCCACCGTGGCACAG
>CAMAWQ010000096.1 GCA_945862005.1 Hylemonella gracilis
CCCGCTGCCAAGTTACCAACCAACGCACAGTGGATGACCAGCAAAACCAATCCAACCCAGCCAAATTCAAACCACCAACCTGCCATGCAAGGGATTTGGTTTCACAGTGGGGCACAGGTGTTTCATGCCGTGTGGATTGCTAACCCTTCTACAAAAGTGGACAGCGCCGTGTCCGAAACCTTTTTTACTGGCTTGGAGTTAAAAAACTGAGCGACATGAGTGCTCACCCCTTGCCACGACCATTGCATAACCGATGCTCCATTCCATGAACAATAAGCAAGCCATCGCAGTATTTGTGGCTTTCGCTTTGGCCTATTTTTTCTCGGCACTGATTCGAGCAATCACCGCCACCTTGTCTCCTGTGTTGACCTTGGAGTTGGATTTGCAGGCCCGAGATTTGGGCTTGCTGGCTGGCGGATATTTTTTGGGATTTGCGGTCATGCAACTCACTTTGGGGCGTTGGCTGGACCGCATAGGTCCCAAAAAGGTCAATGTGTGGTTATTGGCCTTGGCGGTGGTGGGCTGCGTCATTTTTTCAATGGCGCAAAGTTTTGTGGGCTTGCTGGCCGCAAGGGTGTTGATTGGCGTGGGCGTTAGCGCCTGTTTAATGGCCGCCTTAACAGGGTTTCGCCACTGGTTCAGCCCTGAGCACCAATTAAGAGCCAACTCTTGGATGTTGATGTCCGGCTCCATGGGCATGTTGGCTTCCACCTTGCCGGTGCAGTGGCTTATGCCCATACTCGGTTGGCGCGCCTTGTTTGTCTTGCTGGCGGTGATGTTTGTGATCGCTATGTTGGTGTTGGCGTGGCAAGTGCCCCAGCACCAAGCTGCGGCAAAAACAAAAGAAGACGTGAGTCCTGAAGGTAGAGGCGATGCGCATTTAAGCAATGCAGCCTCCATCGGAGCAGCATCCAGCTCAGGGTATGGTGAGGTGTTTAGACATCACTACTTCCGCAGGATGGCTTGGGTCGGTCTGGTCAACTATGGCGGCATGTTGTCTATTCAGACCTTGTGGTCCGTACCTTGGATGATGAAGGTGGGCGGCTACTCAGCAGCCGAGGCCTCTGCCGGCTTGTTTGCCATCAACCTCGCCATGCTGTGTACGTTTTGGGCTTGGGGTTGGGTTACCCCCAAACTGGCTAATTCGGGCTGGAACGTCAACCGACTCATCACTTGGGGAACGCCCCTAAACCTGTTGCTGTTGATCCTGCTGATTCTGGCTTCCGGACCCGGTGGTTTGCCTGCTGGGTTGCTATTAATTGCTTATTGCGTGAGCAGCACAGCGGCATCTTTAGCTCAGCCGGCGGTGGGGCAAGCTTTTAGTAAGGAGTGGGTGGGTCGTGCTTTATCAGCTTACAACTTGGTGATTTTTATTGGGGTGTTTGCCCTGCAATGGGGTATAGGTTTGATGGTGGATGCATTGAAGTCTTTGGGTTGGACCGAGGTGGCGGCCTTTCAAGGCGCCTTGGGTGCTTATGCCATGCTGAGTGTGTTGGCTTATATCCATTTTGTCTGGGGCTATGCTTGGGGACTGAAAGCATCCACATGAACACAGGTATTTTGATCATTGCCCATTCGCCCTTGGCCAGCGCCTTCAGGTCGGTGGTGGGCCACGTCTTTGCAGAACATTTGCCACAAGTGTTGTCGCTCGACATTCCGGCCGATGCCGATGTACCCACTTACCTAGAAAAGGCCAAGCAGATGGTCGACCAGTTGCAAGAGCGCGCACTTTCAAAAGTTGAGGCAACTCCGGCTGGCCAGGCCCCTCCAAGCGTCTTGGTCTTTACAGATGCCATGGGCGCCACGCCCTGCAATGTGGCAGCACTTCTGGGACGCACAAGGCCCATCCGCGTGATCACAGGACTTAACTTGCCCATGATTTGGCGCACGGTCAGCTATATAGGGCATCCCATTGAAGATTTGGTGCAGCGCGCCGTGACGGGGGGTGTTCAGTGCATACAAGAGGTCGATATGCATGTGGACAATCCTTGCCATTCTTAGATTTAACCGAACCAGCTATGCACAAAGCCACCGCCACCATCTGCAACAAATTGGGTTTGCATGCCCGAGCCTCAGCCAAGTTGTCCAAATTGGCGGGCAGCTACCCCTGCGAAATCTTCATCACCAAAGGAGAGCGCCGAGTGAATGCCAAATCCATCATGGGCGTCATGATGCTGGCCGCCGGGATAGGCAGCACCGTAGAACTCGATACTGAGGGTGACCGCGCAGAGGAAGCCTTGCAGGCCTTGCTGGATCTGATCCGCGACAAATTTGGCGAAGGCGAGTAAGCGCATGACCATTTCCATCCATGGCATTTCAGTATCGCGCGGCATCACAATTGGCCGTGCGGTGCTGGTGGCTTCCAGCCGGATGGATGTGGCCCACTACTTTATTGAGCCTGAACAGGTGGATGCCGAAATTGATCGGGCCCGCCGCGGACGCGATGCAGTGGTGGCTGAAATCAGCCGTTTGCAACACACGGTTTCGCAATTGGGCCCTAAGGATGCCCCGCAAGAGTTGCGCGCCATGCTGGATGTGCATCTGATGCTGCTGGACGATCAAGAAGTGATCGAAGGCGTTAAACACTGGATTCGCGACCGGCATTACAACGCAGAGTGGGCCATCACCTCCCAGTTAGAAGCTATTGCGCGTCAATTTGACGAAATGGAAGACGCTTACCTGCGCGAGCGCAAGGCCGACATGGAGCAAATCACCGAAAAAGTGCTTCGCGCCATGAAGGGCTTGCCTGCCACCGCACTGGCTCAGGCCCAGCATTTGCAACATGAGGTCATAGCCCAAAATCCATCTCGAAACCAAGTCCGCAAAAGACGCACAATAGGGAAAGAGCCGCATGCTGACATCCGGCTGGGCGATACCGATGCGCCTTTGGTTTTGGTAGCGCATGAGCTTTCTCCCGCGGACATGCTGCAGTTCAAGCAAAGCGTATTTACAGGCTTTGTGACCGATGTGGGGGGCAAAACCTCACACACGGCCATTGTGGCGCGCAGTATGGACATTCCGGCGGTGGTGGGCGCGCGAACCGCCAGTTTGCTGGTGCGGCAAGACGACTGGATCATCATCGACGGCGATGCCGGAGTGGTCATCGTAGACCCTTCGCCCATCATCTTGGCCGAATACAACTACAAACAACGTCAACTGGATCTAGAGCGCGGACGTTTGGCCCGATTGCTCACTACCCCGTCTTTGACCTTGGACGGGCATACGGTCGAACTCTTGGCCAATATTGAAATGCCGGCAGATGCGCCCTTAGCGCTTGAGGCTGGGGCCCAAGGCGTGGGTCTGTTTCGCAGCGAGTTCTTGTTTATGGGCCGCCATGGTGCCGACGTGCCGGATGAAGAAGAGCAGTACCTTGCTTACCGACAAGCGGTGGAAGGCATGAAAGGATTGCCTGTGACGATCCGAACTGTGGATGTGGGTGCCGACAAACCCATGGATGGTGCCATTCAAGACCAAGGCCATTTGAACCCCGCACTCGGTTTGCGCGCCATTCGTTGGAGCTTGGCTGACCCGGACATGTTTGTCAGCCAACTGCGTGCCATTTACAGGGCTGCTGTGCATGGCCCCGTGAAGATGATGATTCCTATGCTGGCGCATTTGAGCGAAATTCGCCAAACCTTGACGCTGGTAGAGCAAGCGCGCGCCCAACTTCAGGCTGAAGGGGTGCCTTATGGCCAGTTGGAAATTGGGGCCATGATTGAAATTCCGGCAGCTGTGCTAATCGTGCACACCTTCCTGCGTCACTTTGACTTTTTGTCTCTGGGCACCAATGACTTGATTCAGTACACCTTGGCTATTGACCGTACTGATGAATCAGTAGCCCATTTATACGACCCCATGCACCCCGCGGTCTTGCGTTTGCTGGCCGACACCATCGCGGCGGCGCGCCAAAGTGGAAAGCCTGTGAGCGTATGCGGCGAAATGGCGGGCGACATCACCATGACGCGGCTGTTGCTCGGCTTAGGGCTGCGCTGTTTTTCGATGCACCCCGCGCAAATATTGGCGGTCAAGCAAGAGGTGCTGAGGGCCGACACCCGCAAGCTAGAACCTTGGGCTTTGCAAGTGTTGGCAAGCGAAGAGCCAGCCAACTTTCTGTTGCACTAAGGTTTAAGTCTTTGCCTGTTGTTAGCCAGCTAAGACGTGCTCGGCTTGCTGGTCTGCGTGGTAGCTACTGCGCACCATGGGCCCCACTGCCGCATGCGAAAAACCCATATCGTAGGCTGCCGTCTCCCATTTTTTAAAAGTTTCAAGTGGCACATACCTCAGCACAGGCAAATGGGCTGAAGATGGGGACAAGTATTGGCCAATGGTCAACATGTCGATCTGGTGGTCACGCATATCTCGCATCACCTGCAAAATTTCGTCGTCGGTTTCGCCCAGCCCCACCATCAGTCCACTTTTGGTGGGCACCGTGGGGTGCATGGCTTTGAACTTTTGCAGCAACTTCAAGGAAAACTCGTAATCACTGCCCGGGCGCGCCTGCTTGTAAAGCCTGGGCACGGTTTCAATGTTGTGGTTCATCACATCCGGCGGCGCGGTTTTTAGGATGTCCAGCGCTCGGTCGTCTCGGCCCCGAAAGTCGGGCACCAGCACCTCAATCTGCGTGGTGGGAGAGAGTTCGCGAGTTTTGCGGATGCAGGCCACAAAGTGGGCGGCACCGCCGTCGCGCAGGTCGTCGCGGTCCACGCTGGTGATCACCACGTATTTCAACTTCAGCGCGGCAATGGTTTTGGCCAAGTTGTCAGGCTCCTGCGCATCCAAAGGGTCGGGTCTTCCATGGCCCACATCGCAAAACGGGCACCTGCGCGTGCATTTGTCTCCCATGATCATGAAGGTGGCGGTGCCCTTGCCAAAACACTCGCCAATATTGGGGCAGCTGGCTTCTTCGCACACCGTGTGCAAATGGTGGTCCCGCAGAATTTTTTTAATCTCGTTAAAACGCGTGGTGGGAGAGCCCGCCTTCACCCGAATCCAATCGGGCTTTTTCAAAGTTTCGGCCTGCTGCACCTTGACAGGAATACGTTCCAACTTGGCCTGAGCTTTTTGTTTGACAAGGGGGTCGTAGGGCGTCATATGAAGGGGAGGGTGGTAGGCCTAGGCTAAGGACGGAGGGGCGTTGCAGAATGAAGGCATTAAGGAAGTAAGTGGCTGACGAGTTTTTGACTCAACACCTGCTTAACTTGTTCCAGTTCTGCAGTAATGCCCATTGTAGAAAGGTCCACCGTGTGCAGCCCCGCAGACCCACACGGGTTGATATTTGAAAACGGGCTTACATCCATACGCACATGAAGCGCCAAGCCGTGGTAAGTGCAGTT
>CAMAWQ010000097.1 GCA_945862005.1 Hylemonella gracilis
GGGGGTGAAATACCAAGGAAACGCCCATCGCCTCGAAAGGAGAGCCCGCCAACTCAGGTCGGTGCTGGGTGGCTGAGGGAGGGAGCTTGGGGCCTCGTACAGAGGAAAAACCACATCCCGCACGCTCAAAAACGGGCCCGCCTTCCAAAATTTGGGTCAGGCCATGACCTTGCAAAGGCTCACCCGGTGGTTTTTGCCAGGCATCCGAGCCGAAACTGAAACCGTCTTTATCTGTTACAGCCGCGGTAATGCGATGCTGCAAACCTTGCAGGTAGTGGCGAACAGCAGCGGTATCGGGCTGGTCAACAGTCGGTTTCAAATCAGAGACGTCTCGAAATTTAGTTCTTGAGTGCGCGGTGACCAATGTCTTGTCGGTACTGCATGCCATCAAAGTGTACCCCCTTGGCAAGCTCGTAAGCCTTGTGCTGCGCCTGCTTGATGGTGTCGCCCAAAACGGTCACACACAGCACCCTCCCGCCTGAAGTGACGAGCTGGTCACTCTCAAATAAGGTGCCCGCATGGAATACCATGGCATCTTGCTGGTCCTGCGGTAAATCCGCAATGGCATCACCCTTGCGCGGATTCAGTGGGTAACCGGCAGCCGCCATCACCACACCCAGAGCCCAACGGCGGTCCCACTCAAGCTCCATACGATCCAAAGCACCAGTAGATTCGCCATTTGGACCTACTTCTGTGGCGGCCAGCATCACGTCCAGCAAGTCGGTTTTGAGGCGCATCATGATGGGCTGGGTTTCGGGGTCACCCATGCGGCAGTTGAATTCCAGCGTTTTGGGAACACCCTGCGCGTCGATCATCAAACCAGCGTACAAAAAACCGGTGTAAGGCACACCGTCTTGTGCCATGCCCCGAACAGTGGGCCCAATAATTTCACGTATGACCCGGGCATGCACCTCAGGCGTCACAACGGGTGCAGGCGAGTACGCACCCATGCCCCCAGTATTGGGGCCAAGGTCACCATCTTGAAGGCGCTTGTGGTCTTGGCTGGTAGCCAGCGCCAAGATGCTTTTGCCGTCACACAGCACGATGAAACTGGCTTCTTCACCTTGTAAAAATTCCTCAATCACCACGCGCGGCACCACTTGTCCACTGGTGTCGGCGTTGTGGGCGACACCCAAGGTGTTGTCCAGCAACATAAAGTCCACCGCCTCATGTGCCTCCTGTAAGGTTTGGGCTACCACCACGCCTTTGCCAGCAGCCAAGCCGTCGGCCTTGACCACAATAGGTGCACCCATGCGATCAATGTAATCGTGCGCTGCCTTAGGGTCAGTAAAGGTGTCGTAGGCGGCAGTGGGAATGCTGTGGCGCTTCATAAAAGCTTTAGAAAAAGCTTTGGAAGACTCCAGCTGTGCCGCGGCGCGGGTAGGGCCAAAAATACGCAAAGCATGGGCACGAAACTCGTCCACCACACCTGCAGCCAATGGAGCTTCTGGCCCCACCACTGTGAGACCAATTTGCTCGGCCTGAGCCCAAGACCTAAGGGCCTGCACGTCCGTAATTGGGACATTGATGAGATCGGCATCACGCTGGGTGCCGCCGTTGCCTGGCGCGACGTACACGCGCTGCACGTTGGGAGACTGGGCTAACTTCCAAGCCAAAGCGTGTTCGCGACCGCCGCCACCTATCACCAGAACCTTCATGTTGTGAGCTTTCTATTACAGGGCTGCGTTGTGGAACACATCTTGAACATCGTCCAAATCTTCCAGTGCATCCAAGAGTTTTTGCATGCGTACTGCATCGTCTCCGGTCAGCTCAATGTGGTTTTCGGGTCGGAACGTCACCTCCGCCACCTCCGGCTTAAGCCCTGCGGCATCTAAGGCGTTGCGCACAGATTCAAATTGGCCGGGGCTGGTCAGCACCTCAATGGCACCATCTTCATCGGCCACCACGTCGTCTGCGCCCGCCTCCAGTGCCACTTCCATCACGCGGTCTTCAGAGGTTCCCGGAGCCAAAATCATTTGGCCGCAGTGCTTGAACTGAAATGATACCGAACCCTCGGTGCCCATATTGCCGCCGTATTTAGAAAAGGAGTGGCGCACCTCCGCCACCGTGCGCACACGGTTATCGGTCATGGTGTCCACAATGACCGCTGCACCACCAATGCCATAGCCCTCATAGCGAATTTCTTCGTAAGTCACCCCCTCAAGGTTGCCGGTGGCCTTGTCAATGTTGCGTTTGATGTTGTCTGCGGGCATATTGGCTGCTTTGGCCTTGTCAATAGCCAAGCGCAAACGTGGGTTTGCCGACACATCAGCCCCACCTGAGCGGGCTGCCACCATGATTTCACGAATGATGCGGGTCCAAACCTTGCCGCGTTTTTCGTCTTGACGCCCCTTGCGGTGCTGAATATTCGCCCACTTACTGTGACCAGCCATGTCTTACCTTAAAAAAAGGGGCTTTACAGCCAACCTGTGTCGACCATGCCTTGGCTTTAATTGTACTTTTCGACTCACTTGCGCCGGGCTCTGCGAACCCCAGGCAAAGCTTCCACAGAAGCCAACACCCTTTGCAAGCGGCTGGCATCACTGACCTCCACGGTCAAGGTCATCCACGCCACCCCTTTTATGGTTTGCGTCTGGGCGCCTGTGACATTGAGTTTTTCTTTGGCAAACACCTCGGTCACATCGCGCAGCAAACCTTGCCGATCGTGGGCTTCCACCGTCACGCCCACGGGGTACAGGGCCGACTCAAGAGCAGCTCCCGCCTTGCCCAAGCACCAATCCACTTCCAGCTCCCGCTCTGGGTGGCGCAACACCATCTCGAGCAAGTTGGCGCACTCCGACCGATGCACGCTCACGCCCTTACCCCGGCTGACAAACCCCCGAATGTCGTCAGGTGGCGCTGGTTTACAGCACTTGGCCAGCTGAGTGAGCAAGGAGCCCACCCCAACCACCAGCACGCCGCCAGCTGAAGCATCACTGCGCGAGCGCTTGAGCAACGGTTGATCCAACAGTGGCTCGCTGGTGTCGGGCAAGCGCCAAAGTTGCTCTATGTGCCGCAGCGAAAACTCATCTTTACCCACCGACTCAAACAGGACGTCGGCAGAGTCAAAGTTCAATTGAGCGGCCAAATCGTCCAGGCGCATGGATGTTTTACCCTCACGCTGGAGCAGCTTTTCTACAACTTCCCTTCCACGAGCTACAGTGTCTTGTAAGGCTTGCGCATTGAACCAAGCCCGCACTTTGGACCGAGCTCGGGGGCTGGCCATAAATCCCAATTCAGGGTTAAGCCAATCTCTGGAAGGACCATGGGCCTGACCGCCCGCCCCCTCTTTGACTGCCAAAATCTCAACCGTTTGACCATTTTTAAGCGGCGTGTTCAACGGCAGCAACACCCCATCCACTTTAGCCCCTCGGCAACGGTGACCTAAAAGGGTGTGTACGGTGTAAGCAAAGTCCACGGCGGTACTGCCTTGGGGCAACTCCACCACCGCCGCATCGGGTGTCAGCACGTATATTCGGTCGTCAAAAATGGCGGTTTGGGCAGACAAGTCACGCTGCCAATCCAGCAGCTGGCGAAGCACGGCAATTTTGGCGTCGTAAGCACTGTTGGCGCTGGTGCCCTCATACCCTTTCACGCCCGCTTCTTTATAGACCCAATGGGCCGCCACGCCATGTTCGGCGTGCTCGTGCATCTGTTGCGTGCGAATTTGAATTTCAATAGCCCGGCCCTGAACATCTCGCACCACAGTGTGCAAAGACTGATAGCCATTGACCTTGGGCTTGGCAATGTAGTCGTCAAATTCTTCGGGCACGGACTGAAACTGCCCATGCACCCAACTCAAGGCGGCGTAGCAGTCGCTCACCTGGGGTACAACCACACGTAGGGCGCGCAAGTCAAACACTTGGTTAAATCCCAATGACTTGCCGCGCATTTTTTTCACAATGCTGTAGATGTGTTTGGGCCGCGCGAACACTTGGGCTTGAACGCCCTGCGCCAGCAAGTCGGACTCTAGCTGCGCGCGCAGTTGCTCCAAATGCACCTCGCGGTCCGCACGTTTTTCGTCCAGCAATCGTGCAATCTGGTGGTAGGTATCGGGCTCTAAAAACCTGAACGACAGGTCTTCAATTTCCCACTTTAAGTCCCAAATGCCCAAGCGGTTGGCCAGCGGGGCAAACACATTGAGGGACTCTTGGGCCAACTCAGGGGGTGCAGGCTGTTTGGACGCCGCAAAGTACCTAAGCGTTTGCAAGCGCGAGGCCAAACGCAGCATCACCACCCGCAAATCTCGCGAAAACGCCAACAACATTTTGCGGATGTTTTCAGTTTGTAGGCTTTGCGGCGCCCCGCGGGCTTGACGCTGAATCTGCACCAGCTTGGTGGTTTCTACCGCCAAGTCGGCAAAACTTACGCCAAACGCCTTGGCAATGACCTCTCTGGGTTTTTGCAAATAGGCCGTGGCGTACACCAAATAAGAAGCCGCCTGCAAGACCTCCGAGCCCCCTACGCCACGCAACAATGCGGCTACGCCATCTGCATGAACTAAGGTGGACTCTCCCGTGTCTAGGCACTCGCCTACAAAAAGCGGCTCCGCAAAGGCGCGAGCCCGCAATATCAAGCCAAGCTCTGGCTTGGTTGGGTCCACCATCACAAGTTGTTCAGGCACCTGATGCCAAAAACTGAATCACCGCCTCCAGCTGATCCAGGGCAATCAGTGTGGGCGCATGACCTACGCCTTCAAACTGCACCAACTTGGCCAGTGGACCGCGGCGTGTCATATTTTGGGCAGTCTCCAGCGAAAGCAAGTCGGAATCCATGCCTCGCAGTAACAAGGTGGGCGCTTGAATGGCGTCAAACAACTGCCACAAAATGGCTTCTCCCGCAGCGGTTGATTCTGGGGTCATGGCTGCAAAGGGTAGGGCAATGTTCGGGTCGTAATGCATTTTGAAGCCGCCTTCGCCATCCGGGCGCAGCATGGGGCGCGTTAAAGTCTTCCATTGTTCAGGCGTGTGGGGGCCAAACCCTTTTGAAATGTGCCCCAGTGCATCCGCCCCCTGCTCCACCGTTGCAAAACGCACCGGCTTGCCCAAATAGCTGCCAATGCGCTTCAAAGCCTGCCACTGCAACACCGGCCCCACATCGTTTAGCACCAAATGTTGGAGCTTGAAATTCATGTCGTTCAAATGGCCGTTGGCTTGGGCTTGCTCCATGTGAGGCTGCAAGGCCCCCAATGAACCGGCAACGGCCATACCAATCAGCCCCCCCATACTGGTGCCCACCCAATCCACGGTTTGGGGCTGCAACGTGCGCAGCAATTCCAACATGTCGGCTGCATAGGTTGGCACCTGATAGAGCATAGGGTCGCTCAGCCA
>CAMAWQ010000098.1 GCA_945862005.1 Hylemonella gracilis
TACCCCCACCAAAATCACATCAGATTGATCCAAATCGGTGTTGGTTTGGCCGTCGTCGTGCAACAAAGAAAAATTAATGGCTTCAATGCGGTCGTGGTAGGCCTTGCTTTTGCTCACATCACTAAATCGCCCAATGCGGTGGTTGGAGCGAATGCCCAACTCTTGTTCAAGAGGATGCACAAAGGTTTCAAACATGTCCATCAACTTGCCTTGAGCATGCTGAACGATGACGTTGAGCACGTCATCGTTGGCGAGGGTTGTAAAAATAATGGGGCGTTGTGGATCTATTTGTGCGGCACGGTTGATTTGTCGAACCGCTTCATGCGCTTTTTCTACCGTGTCTACAAAGGGAAGCCGCACGTGGTGCAGCGGCATTTCAAACTGGGCCAAGATGGCATTGCCAAAGGTTTCGGCGGTAATTCCGGTGCCGTCTGAAACAAAAAATACGGTGCGTTGGACGTGTGTAGAACTCATGACAGGCGAGCTTACAATAATCAACGTAACCCACATTTTTATGGCCACCTGCGACCTACATCTACAACAAAAAAGTCGCCAACTCCCTCTGGAGCTGGGTGTTGCTCACAGTTTTTTAACTTCTGGAGACTCCCCATGTCAGCACTTTTCAGCGCGACCGCCCTGGTCGTCCCGTTTGAACATTTAAGAATGACCGATGTCGAGGCTGTTGGCGGTAAAAACGCCAGCCTCGGCGAGATGATTTCCCAGCTGCCTCAGGGCGTTCGGGTGCCCACCGGCTTTGCCACCACCGCGCACGCGTTCAGAGAATTTCTTAAGGCTGGCGATTTGGGCGCGCGCATCAACTCCAAGTTGTCGGCCCTGGATGTTGAAGACGTTCGAGCCTGAGCCGCAGTAGGCGCTGAAATTCGCGCCATGATGGAAGCTCAGGCTTTCCCGGCTGACCTGGAACAAGCGATTCGAGAGTCCTTTCAAAAGCTGAGCGCCGAAAACGCGGGGGCTTCTTTTGCCGTTCGGTCTTCTGCCACTGCAGAAGACTTGCCTGATGCCTCGTTTGCGGGTCAGCAAGAAACGTTCTTGAATGTCTCGGGCATTGACACGGTGTTGCACAAAATCAAAGAGGTGTTTGCCTCGTTGTACAACGACCGCGCCATCAGCTACCGCGTGCACAAGGGCTTTGCCCATGCCGACGTGGCACTCTCTGCCGGTATTCAGCGCATGGTTCGCTCCGATTTGGGTGCTGCCGGCGTGATGTTCACCATAGACACCGAGTCGGGCTTTGAAGAGGTGGTATTCATTACCTCCAGCTACGGATTGGGTGAAACCGTGGTTCAGGGTGCGGTCAACCCCGACGAGTTTTATGTGCACAAACACAGCCTCAGAGTCGGAAAGCGCGCCGTGATTCGCCGTAACTTAGGCTCCAAACTGTTGCAAATGGTGTTTGCCACACCCGAAGAAAAAGCGTCGTCGGGCAAATTGGTCAAAACTGTGGATGTGCCTGCCGAGCTGCGCAACCGTTATTCATTAACCGATGCAGATGAGGAGCAATTGGCCCAATACGCCTTGGTGATTGAGCAGCATTACGGCCGTCCCATGGATATTGAGTGGGGTAAAGACGGCCAAGACGGCCAGTTGTACATCCTGCAGGCTCGCCCCGAAACCGTCAAAAGCCAAAGCAATGGCTCAGAGCAGCGCTACAAACTCAAAGGCCGTGGCACCGTGTTGGCTGAGGGTCGTGCCATTGGACAAAAAATTGGCACTGGCCCCGTGCGTTTGGTGCAAAACGTGAGCGAAATGGATACGGTGCAAGCTGGCGATGTGCTGGTGACCGACATGACCGACCCCAACTGGGAGCCGGTGATGAAGCGGGCCAGCGCCATTGTGACCAACCGTGGCGGCCGCACTTGCCATGCCGCCATCATTGCCCGCGAATTGGGTATTCCAGCGGTAGTGGGTTGTGGAACTGCCACCGAGACGTTGAAAGAAGGCACCTTGGTGACCGTGAGCTGCGCTGAGGGAGACACCGGTTACATCTACGACGGCCTTTTGGAAACCGAAGTCACCGAAGTGCAGCGTGGCGAAATGCCCGACATTCCGGTCAAGATCACCATGAACATTGGCAACCCGCAGTTGGCTTTTGACTTTGCGCAGTTGCCCAACCATGGCGTGGGGTTGGCGCGTTTGGAATTCATCATCAACAACAACATTGGTGTGCACCCCAAAGCCATTTTGGATTACCCCAATGTGGATCCAGAGCTAAAAAAAGCCGTGGAGTCCGTGGCCCGAGGCCATGCATCGCCCCGCGCGTTTTACGTGGACAAGGTTACCGAAGGGGTGGCCACTATTGCTGCAGCCTTCTGGCCCAAGCCCGTGATTGTTCGTTTATCAGACTTCAAGAGCAACGAATACCGCAAACTCATTGGAGGCAGCCGCTATGAGCCCGAGGAAGAAAACCCGATGCTGGGCTTTAGGGGCGCTGCGCGTTACCTGAGCGCAGACTTTGCTGAGGCTTTTGCCATGGAGTGCCAGGCCATGCGCCGTGTGCGCGAGGACATGGGCCTAACCAATGTAGAGCTGATGGTGCCCTTTATCCGCACCTTAGGCCAAGCGCGCAAGGTGATCGACTTGTTGGGCAAGCACGGCTTAACGCGTGGCGAAAACGGCCTCAAAATTATCATGATGTGTGAGGTGCCCAGCAACGCCATCTTGGCCGATGAGTTTTTAGAATATTTCGATGGTTTTTCCATCGGCTCCAACGACTTGACCCAACTCACCTTGGGTCTGGACCGCGACTCCGGCTTGGAGTTGCTGGCAGCCGACTTTGATGAGCGCGACCCCGCTGTAGAAGCCATGGTCACACGCGCCATTCAGGCCTGCTTGAAGCAAAACAAGTACGTGGGCATTTGCGGTCAAGGCCCCAGCGACCACCCAGACTTTGCCAAATGGCTGGTCGAGCAGGGCATCACTTCCATGTCGCTCAACCCAGACTCCGTGGTTGAAACTTGGCGGACCTTAGCCGCCGGTTAATGACCGACGGCCTCATTGGGTTGGTTGACGCTTGACCACCAGCAGGGCGCAAGTACCTTGATACGCGTAGCCCTTCTGGTGGTTTGGTTTTTGGCGACTCTGGGCGGTATCTACTTTGCGCGCGACCTCAATGGCCTAGTAGCCGGTTGGCCCCTAGGTTATTGGTTTGCAGCCCAAGGCGGGGTGCTGTTGTTTATGGCCATCGTGTTGTTTTACGCTTTGTTGGCCAAACGCCAACAGGCTGATGACGTCGCCGCCATGACTTTTGCACCCTTGGCCTACAGCGCCTACACGCGTCGAATTCACCGCACTTTTGCGCTCTACACGGTTGGCTTGCTCTGCTTTTTAGGGGCCATGGCCTTTGCAGAGCAGTGGGGTTTGCCCAAAACTTGGATGGGAGCGGTGTTTTTATTTGTCACCGTGGGGCTTTACGCCGCCATAGGCTTGAAATGCCGCACCGCGGATGCGGACGAATATTACGTTGCGGGCAGGCGTATTCCTGCCTTTTACAACGGCATGGCTACCGCGGCCGACTGGATGAGTGCAGCTTCCTTCATCAGTTTGGCTGGCGGTCTGTATTTGCAGGGTTTTTCGGGTTCTGGTGGTCAGCCAGGCGGCTTGGCGTATGTGTTGGGTTGGACCGGCGGGTTTTGTTTGGTGGCATTGTTGGTAGCCCCTCACTTAAGAAGCCTGAACCTCTACACGATTCCTGATTTTTGTGCCCACCGCTATGGGGGCATTTGGCCCAGACGCGTCGCAGCTCTGGCCACGGTGGCGTGCTCTTTTACTTATGTGGTCGCTCAAATTTACGGTGTGGGTCTCATCACATCCCGCCTGACGGGGGTGCATTTTGAAATTGGCATTTTGTTGGGGCTGGGCGGGGTACTGGTGTGTTCGTTTTTAGGCGGCATGCGCGCCGTGACTTGGACGCAGGTGGCCCAGTACGTGGTGATGATTTTGGCTTTTTTAATACCGGTCTCGTGGTTGGCTTACAAGCAATTGGGAAATCCGGTAGCGCCTTGGGTGTACGGCCAGCAGTTGGACCGAATTTCTCAGCTCGAACGTGAGCTGATGGGGTCACCTGCTGAGCAGCAGGTGATTGAAATTTATGCCAAGCGGGCTAAAGAATATGAAGAGAAGTTGGCCGATGTGGCGCAAGCACTGGAGACGGATCGCGCTTATTTAAAGTATCGGGTCAAGGCCCTGATGGACTTGCGGGCCTCCTCTGAGGACATTGAGGCCGCGCGCCGAGAACTTGCTTTGTTGCCTAAAACCACGGCCGCTGCCCAAGAGCAATGGACGCGAGCTATGGAAGAAAGTCTAAGCCGAGCCAAGCCTCTTGCCGGCATGCCGCCCCATGTGCAAGCGTTTGCTGGGCAACCTGAGGGATCAGCCCAAGAGCAAGATCAATTCACCAGCTCCAGAAACAACTTCATCGCCTTGGTGTTTTGTTTGATGTTGGGCACTGTAGGCCTGCCGCACCTCTTAACCCGCTTTTACACCACGCCCTCTGTTTCAGAGGCCAGAACTTCTGTGGCTTGGTCGCTGCTTTTCATTGGGCTTTTGTACATGGCCGCACCTGCATTGGCGGTGCTGGTGAAGTGGGAGGTGATGAGCCAGTTGGTCGGGCAAGACATCACCGCCTTGCCTGCTTGGATGGCGCAGTGGTCTCGGGTGGATGGGGCATTAATATCGTTTGCCGACGTCAATGGCGACAGCCGCTTGCAGTTTTCTGAACTGAAGCTGGGCGCCGACATTTTGATGTTGGCCACCCCCGAAATTGCAGGCTTGCCTTATGTGGTGTCGGGCTTGGTAGCAGCCGGGGGCTTGGCCGCCGCCTTGTCTACCGCCGATGGTTTGTTGCTGACCATTGGCAATGCGCTGTCGCACGATCTGGCCTACCAAGGTCGAACAGATTCCAATTACCCCATGAAGCGCGTCATGCTTTCTAAGTTTGCATTGCTGGTGGTGGCTTTGATCGCGGCTTACTTTGCAGCACAAAAGTCAACAGGTATTTTGAATTTGGTCACCGCTTCTTTTTCTTTTGCGGCAGCTGCCTTTGTGCCCGCCTTAATTGCTGGGTGCTGCTGGCCGCGGGCCACACGCGCAGGCGCCTTGGCGGGCATGTGGGTGGGTATGGGGGTGACTTGCTTTTACATTGCCATCAATATGCCCTGGGTCAGGCAATACTGGAGCCTTGAGGGCAGCGGTTTATGGTGGGGGATTCAGCCCGTTTCTGCCGGTGTATTCGGGGTCGCATTTGGCACCTTGGCCTTGTTGGCCGTCAGTTTGCTCACCCCAAGCCACATCGCTCGCACTGAGC
>CAMAWQ010000099.1 GCA_945862005.1 Hylemonella gracilis
GGCAAGATCGACCCCCTCATTGGCCGCCATCACGAGGTGGAGCGGGTCATTCAAATTTTGTGCCGCCGCCGCAAAAACAACCCTTTGTTGGTTGGCGAAGCTGGTGTGGGCAAAACTGCGATTGCCGAGGGCTTGGCATGGCGCATCACCCAAAAAGATGTGCCTGAAATTTTGGCCGAGTCCAATGTGTATTCGCTGGATATGGGTGCTTTGCTTGCCGGTACCAAGTACCGCGGCGACTTTGAGCAGCGCTTGAAAGGCGTGCTCAAGTCCTTAAAAGACAAACCCAACGCGATTTTGTTCATTGACGAAATCCACACCCTGATTGGCGCAGGTGCGGCATCGGGCGGTACGCTGGATGCGTCCAACTTGCTCAAGCCCGCGCTTTCTAGTGGGCAGATCAAGTGCATTGGCGCTACCACCTTTACCGAGTACCGCGGTATTTTTGAAAAAGACGCCGCATTGTCACGCCGTTTCCAAAAGGTGGATGTGGTCGAGCCCACCATCAGCGAGACTGTGGAAATTCTTAAGGGTCTCAAGTCCAGGTTTGAGGAGCACCACAACGTCAAGTACGCCAACGCAGCGCTCCAAGCGGCTGCCGAGTTGTCGGCCAAGTACATCAACGACCGCCATTTGCCTGACAAAGCCATTGACGTGATTGACGAGGCGGGTGCCTTCCAACGCATCATTGCAGCTTCTAAGCGTAAGAAAACCATTGGCAAAGGTGAAATTGAAGACATCGTGGCCAAAATTGCCCGCATTCCACCTGCCAATGTGTCCAATGACGACCGCAGCAAACTCCAGACCTTAGAACGCGACCTCAAGAGCGTGGTCTTTGGTCAAGACAAAGCGCTGGAAATGTTGGCCTCGGCCGTCAAAATGGCGCGCTCTGGATTGGGCAAGCCCGACAAACCTATCGGTGCGTTTTTGTTCAGCGGCCCGACCGGCGTGGGCAAGACGGAGGCAGCCAAACAGCTGGCCTACATTTTGGGCATTGACTTGATTCGCTTTGACATGTCGGAGTACATGGAGCGCCACGCTGTGAGCCGCCTGATTGGCGCGCCTCCAGGCTACGTGGGGTTTGACCAAGGCGGTTTGCTGACCGAAGCGGTTTCTAAAAAACCCCATGCGGTGTTGCTGCTGGACGAGATTGAAAAAGCCCACCCCGACATCTTCAACGTGCTGTTGCAGGTGATGGACCACGGCACCCTGACCGACAACAACGGGCGTAAGGCAGATTTCCGCAACATCATCGTCATCATGACCACCAATGCGGGTGCTGAAACCATGAACAAAGCCACCATTGGCTTTACCAACCCGCGCGCTGCGGGCGATGAAATGGCCGACATCAAACGCTTGTTCACCCCGGAATTCCGCAATCGCTTGGATGCGATCGTGAGCTTCAAGGCGCTGGACGAAAACGTCATCCTGCGCGTGGTGGACAAATTCTTGCTGCAGCTCGAAACCCAGTTGGCCGAGAAGAAGGTGGACGTGACCTTCACCGACAAGCTGCGTCAGCACTTGGCCAAAAAGGGCTTCGACCCCCTCATGGGCGCTCGCCCTATGCAGCGTTTGATTCAAGACACCATCCGCCGTGCCTTGGCAGACGAGCTGCTCTTTGGTCGTCTGGTTGATGGCGGTCGCCTGACCGTTGATTTAGACGATCGAGACGCCACCAAAACCGAAGTGCTTTTGGACATTCAACCTTTGGCCAAAAAAGAAGGCAAAGCCAAGCCAGAAGAAGCCACCGCTGATTAAACCCATGCGGCTACGCTTCGTGGGGCCTATTGGGCCTACTTCGGCCGTTTGGTTTATTTGTGCTGTTTTGACCTTGCTGGCAGGGTGCGGTTCTATCCCTGTGTCAGGGCCTGTATCTGTACCTTCCAAACCTGAGGTCACGGGTTCTTCCGCCTCCGCCTCGGTGCCCGCAGCACCCGCTACCAGCAGTCCTGCCTTAGCATTGCCCGTAAAGAAACCACTCAGCATTGGCCTGGCCCTCGGCAGCGGCGCGGCACGCGGCTTTGCGCATGTTGGGGTGATTCAAGTGTTGGAGGAAGCTGGTATCAAACCCAGTTTGGTGGTGGGCACCTCAGCTGGCAGCTTGGTGGCAGCCTTGTATGCCAGTGGCAAAAGCGGCGTTCAACTGCAGCAACTGGCCGAAAGTATGGAAGAAGCCACTTTTGCAGACTGGACTCTCCCCATTTTCAACCGCGGCATTTTGCGTGGCGACGCCTTGGCGCGCTACGTCAGCACCCAAGTGGGCGGCAAAGCCATTGAAGATTTACCCCTGCCTTTAGGCATTGTGGCCACCGACCTCAACAACGGGCAGGGTGTGCTGTTCAGGAGGGGCGATACGGCCATGGCCGTGCGAGCTTCCAGCGCCGTGCCAGCGGTGTTTCACCCCGTACGTATATTGGGTCGAGATTACGTAGATGGTGGCTTGGTGTCTCCGGTTCCGGTGCAATATGCACGCCAGATGGGCGCTGATTTGGTGTTGGCTGTGGACATTTCTACGCCGCCCGAAGGGAATTCGGCCTCCGACACGCTGCAAATTTTGATGCAAACCTTCACCATCATGGGGCGCAGTATCAACCAGTGGGAAGTTAAAGACGCCGACCTGCTCATCAAGCCGGCTTTGGTGGGGGTCGGCAGTGCAGATTTTGGTGCCCGCCGACGCGCGATTCAGGCGGGCCGCTTGGCCATGCAGCAAGCTATGCCCCAACTGCGGGCTTTGATGAAATAAAAAAAGGCCCCGTCAGAGACGGGGCCTTGAAGGGATCCCTGAACCCTAAGGTTTCGAAAGGATCCGAGGAGACAACCAGTGGAAACTTGCGTTTCGATGAATAAATTGTATCAGGGTATTCCCTAGTTTTGTCAATTTACCGTTAAAACTCTGATGTCAGACCAAATTAACGCTTGCGGGGAGCAGGCTTGGTCACGTTGGCAGCATGGGAAGCCACAGCGTTGAAGTTGGACTCGACCATGTCGGTCACTTGCTTCACAGACTTTTGCACAGATTCCATGGCATTGCTGGTAGCGGCAACAGCACTTTTCATGACTGCCACGGCGCTCTCAGAGCCCGCAGGAGCGTTTTTGGACATGTTGTCCACCAAGCCGGAAACCTTACCTTGCATGTCAGCCACTTGGCTTTCAAACACCTTGCTGAACTCGGTGCTGGTAGAAGTGGCAATGTCGTACAGGTGGCGGTTGTAAGCCACTGATTTTTCAGCCAAGGGCTGGAACATCGCAGTTTGCAGGGCGACCAGCTCTTGTGCGTCTTTAGCGCCCATCAAAGTTTGGGTTTGGCCAGCCACTTCAGACATGGCGGCTTTAGTAGCCGTCAGATTCAGTTCTACCAGCTTCTCAACGCCTTCGAAAGCCTTGCTGGTCAAGCCAAACATGGATTCAACGTTAGCTTTATGGGAAGCCATTACTTGTTCAATTGTTAGCATCATTTACTCCTTGAGGTTAAAAAATAGGTTCTCATCGTCTTGCCTCGCAAAATGCTGCGCTGCAACAATTCAAATTATAAGAACGAAATTTGGGTTTGCAAGCTTTTTTGTTGCGCTGCAGCAAAATAATTAAGCTAGATCCAAAAAACAACAAAAAACTGCCTCCATACTCTTTTGGATGAAAGCTTTTGACTCCGCTCGGTTTGTCTTGCCTTTGCCGGATGGGCACCGGTTCCCCATGGCCAAGTACGCCATGCTGCGGCGACGCCTTGAGCAGGAGATTCCGCTTTTGAGCTTGCTGGAAGCCCCGAGTGCCAGCGATGGCGAACTGGCCTTGGCCCATGCACCCCAGTACATCCAACTTATTTGCCTTGGGCTAAACAGCGATGCCATGATGCGTGAGATTGGTTTTCCATGGTCACCGGACATGGTGGAGCGATCGCGCCGATCAGTAGGCGCCACCGTGGCTGCGGCGCGCTGCGCGCTGTCAGAAGGCGTATCGGCCAATTTGGCTGGGGGCACCCACCATGCGTACGCCGATCGTGGTTCGGGCTTCTGTGTGTTCAATGACGCTGCGGTGGCTGCGCGTCTTATGCAAGCCGAGTGGAGCAGGGCACACCGCGGAACTGCCCCTTTGCGCGTGGCCATCATTGACTTGGATGTGCACCAAGGCAACGGCACGGCAAGCATTCTCCAGACAGACGCCAACACCTTCACCTTGTCCGTGCATGCAGAGCACAACTTTCCGTTTCGCAAAGAACGCAGTGACCTGGATGTGCCTCTGCCCGATGGTTGCTTAGACCCTGTCTATCTAGAAGCAGTTGAAGAGGCGTTGGTAGAGCTGGAACGACGTTTTAGCCCGAGTTTGGTGCTGTATTTGGCCGGAGCAGATCCTTACGAACACGACCGGCTGGGGCGGCTTAAGTTGAGCAAAGCCGGGTTGAAGCAGCGCGACGAGATGGTTCTGAGTTGGTGCGGGCAACGTCGAATTCCGCTGGCCATGGCCATGGCGGGGGGATATGGTCACAACATTGAAGACACGGTGGACATTCAAGTCCAAACTTTTGAGGTGGCCTATAGGCATTGGCAACTTTGGCAGCAATCAAAGGAAATGCAGCAATTGCAGAAATCGCAGAAATTGCAAGACCAGCACGCAGCGTCAAGCCAGGATCAGCACACACAGCGACACAGTTAAGGTGCTAGGCCTGAGTTTGGCAAAATGGTTATCACTTACTTCTCAGTTCAACATGTCTTCTACCCCCGCGCAGGCCCATCCCCAAATACCTCCCCATTTATTTGAAGCCACCCCTACTGTGGATGAGGCCATCCGCACGCGCATGTCGGTGCGGTCATTCAAGCCCGATGCAGTGCCGCGCTCGGTCTTGAGTGAAATTTTGGAGTTGGCAGGTCGCGCGCCCTCTGGTACCAATGCGCAGCCTTGGAGGGTGTATGTGTTGCAAGGCAACCCCTTAAAAGAGTTGGTGGGCAAGGTGTGCGCCGCACATGATGCCCTGCGAGCTGATCCTGCCTTGGCGGCGCAATATTCAGAGCCCTACGACTACTACCCCTCACGGTGGGTCAGCCCCTACATAGACCGCCGCCGCGAAAACGGATGGGGCTTGTACGGACTTTTGGGCATAGGCAAAGGCGACAAAGACAAAATGCACGCCCAAGCCCAGCGCAACTATCGTTTTTTTGATGCGCCCGTGGGCATGATGTTCACGGTGGATCGGGTCATGGGGCGTGGCTCCTTGCTCGACTATGGCACCTTCATGCAAAACCTGATGCTTGCAGCCCGCGCCCGAGGTCTGCACACCTGCCCCCAAGCTGCTTGGAATTCATTTGGAAGTATCGTGTT
>CAMAWQ010000100.1 GCA_945862005.1 Hylemonella gracilis
GGCGTTTTGCTGGGTGACCTTGTCCATCGTGGACACAGCTTCGCCAATTTGAGACATGCCGGCCGCCTGTTCGTGGGTTGCCCTGCTGATTTCACCCATGAGGGGTTCCTAAAAAGAAAACGGGCTACATTTTTAGAAATGTAACCCGAGTCATTGCTCAAATATGGTCGGCGTGGCGGGATTCGAACTCGCGACCCCTTGCACCCCATGCAAGTGCGCTACCAGGCTGCGCTACACGCCGATTTATGATTGATTATAGCGGGAGCCATCAGGCCCATTTTCAAAATACTCAGCCCTTAGATCGGTCTTCGCTACCCAAAAGGATGCTGATTTCTTGCAGCTCACGGCGAATCAGCTGCATAGGAGTCTGGTCTGTGTTGGTAACATTAAGGCCTTCCACATCAAGGTCAGAAAACTCAAAAGGTGAGGCGCCCAAATCCAAATCGCTTGGGGCGTCTAGACCGTCCAACACGTCAAGACCCGATTTTTTGAGCTCTCGCTCAGCTTGAATCAACTCGTGGATTTTGTTGCGCGCGCCACTGATGGTGAAGCCTTGGTCGTACAAAAGGTCGCGAATGCGGCGAATCATCAAGACTTCATGGTGCTGGTAGTAACGCCTGTTGCCCCTGCGCTTCATGGGGCGCAGTTGGTTGAACTCTTGCTCCCAATACCTGAGCACGTGTGGCTTAACGCCACACAAATCACCCACCTCACCTATAGTGAAGTAGCGTTTGGCAGGAATAGACGGGAGCAGTTTTTCCATTGAAAACAAGGCAATACACGAGGGTATTGCAAGATTACTCTAAGTTATGGCCACACGCAAAGCCGTAGGAGGCCGAGCACGGTGATGCAGGTTAAAACTAAGCCGAAGCCGCCTGCGTTTGAATGTGCTCTTTAAGTTTGTGGCTGGCATGAAAGGTCACCACGCGACGCGCCTTAATTGGAATAGCCTCGCCGGTTCTGGGGTTGCGGCCTGGGCGTGGGGCCTTCGTGCGGATTTGAAAGTTGCCAAAACCGGTGATCTTGACGTCTTGACCCTCCACCAGACTGCTGGAAATGAGATCAAAAAAGGCGTCGATCATGTCTTTGGATTCGCGCTTGTTCAATCCGATTTGCTCAAACAAGAGCTCAGACAATTGCGCTTTGGTGAGCGCGGGGGTTTCAAGACTTTCAACAGTGAAATCCATATGCATTAGCCCCGCAAGCGGGCTCCGGTTTGTGCCTCAAGCTGTTGTATGACGGCTCGTACCACACCTTCAATTTGGTCTTCCGTCAAGGTTTGGTCTTGTGCCTGCAACTTGAGCCGAATGGCCATGCTCTTTTCACCTGCTTGCAAGCCTCCAGTGGCTTGAGGCTGAGCGCTAGGAGCAGGCTTGTAAATATCAAACAGCAAGGTTTCTTTTAAGACCTGTTGGTGCGGCGTGGAAGCGATGGCGGCCATCAGTTCCGCATGCGTCACAACGTCTTTCACCACCACCGCTAAGTCGCGCTCTACCGGCTGATGCTTTGAAATTTCTGCAAACTGGGGCACCTGACGGTGCAATACCGCGTTGAGTTGAACTTCAAACATCACCGCCGTGGCGTTAAGCCCATAACTCTGACGCCATTTGGGGTGCAACTCGCCCACGTAGCCCACAACCTGGCCCTCCAAAACAATGAGGGCGCAACGCCCGGGATGCATAGCTGGATGTTGGCCAGATTCAAAGCGGGCTTGAAGAGGTGCAAGCAATGCCTCAACATCTGCTTTGACATCAAAAAAGTCGGCCGCTTGGTCTTTAAGCGCCCACTGCATTGGCGCCAGTGCACCGCTGACCAAACCTGCTAGATGCATAGGCTGATCGAACCCCGCCACGGTGGTGTCGGTATCTTGCACTTGAGGATTTTTGGTAAACACGCGTCCCAGTTCAAACACGCGCACCCTGGACATTTTTCGGTCTTGGTTGTACTTGAGTACCTGCACCAAAGATGCCAACAAAGATGAACGCATCACGCCCATTTGGCTGGCAATGGGGTTGAGCAAGCGAATAGGCTGTGGGTTGCCTGCCAGTTCGTGCTCCCAACGCTCTTCCACAAAACTGAAATTGATAGTTTCTTGGTAACCCATGCCCGCCATCAAACGGCGCACGGCAAACGCGCTGCGCTGATGCTCTGGAAGAATTTTGGCGGTGATGGGCCCCTGAGGCGGCGTATGGGGAAAATGGTCGTACCCGACCATGCGGGCAATTTCTTCTATCAGGTCTTCTTCAATTTGAAGGTCGAAACGCCAGCTCGGCGGCTTGACAGAAAAACTTGCCGCGCCAAAGTCGTTGGCATTGTCGGAGGCGGTGTTGGACTGCACAAAGCTAAAGCCCAAACGCGTGAACGCCAAGGCACACTGCTCTACAGAAACCGGCATGCCCAATATTTTTTGTGCGCGTTGCACCCGCATGGAAACAGGCTTGGGCTCAGGCATGTGGATCTGTTGGTCATCCACAGGGCCGCACACGGTTGTTGGAGAACCGCAGATGTCCAAAATCAGTTGGGAAATGCGCTCGATATGCTCCACGGTGAGCTTTGGATCTACGCCCCGCTCAAATCGGTGCCCCGCATCGGTGGAGAAGTTGTAACGCCTAGACCGACCCGCCACAGACTTGGGCCACCAAAACGCGGCCTCCAAATAAATGTCATGCGTGTCATCCGACACCGCGGTGGCGTCTCCCCCCATGATCCCGGCCAAAGACTCCACTTGCGCATCATCGGCAATGATGCCGACTTGCTCATCCAATGCCACGGTGTTGCCGTTTAACAGTTTGAGTTGCTCGCCCGTGCGGGCCCAACGCACTTGTAAGGGGCCATGAATTTTGTGCAGGTCAAAAATATGGGTAGGCCGACCCAACTCAAACATGACGTAGTTGGAAATATCAACCAAGGCCGACACCGAGCGTTGCCCGCAGCGGGCCAGGCGGTCCACCATCCAAGCGGGCGTAGGGGCTTTTGGGTTCACGCCCTTGATGACGCGACCGGAGAATCGGCCGCACAGATCGGGCGCCTTCACTTCAACCGACAAGCGGTCTGAACACGTGGCGACAACCGATGTAATTTTGGGTACGCATAAAGCTTCACCCGTTAAGGCAGAAAGTTCACGCGCCACGCCATAGACGCTGAGGCAATGCGCCAAATTGGGCGTGAGCTTGAGGGTGAATAAGGTGTCATCCAAGTTGAGATGGATGCGAATGTCTTGACCTGCCTTGGCGGCTTCAGACAACTCCAACAAGCCCTCGTGGGCATCGGACAAGTGCAACTCTTTAGCTGAACACAACATGCCTTGGCTTTCTACGCCACGCAGTTGTCCCAACTTGATATGAAATGGCTTGCCGTCTGCTGTCGCAGGCAGCTCTGCGCCCACCAAAGCACAGGGGACCTTAATGCCCACACGGGCGTTCGGTGCACCACACACAATTTGAAGATTTTGCGCTTGCCCCACATCCACTTGGCACACCCGCAAGCGATCGGCATTGGGATGCTGCTGCACTTCTTTAATTTCACCCACCACTACTTTAGTGAATGGGGGTGCCACGGGTTGCAGGTCTTCCACCTCCAACCCCGCCCTGGTCAGGGTGTCGGCGAGTTGTGTAGTGGTGAGTTGGGGATTGCAAAACTCGCGCAACCAGGATTCTGGGAATTGCATGGTGAGGGTGACTTATCGGTGCTGAAACTTATTGAAACTGAGATAAAAAGCGCAAATCGCCATCAAAAAAGAGACGCAGATCGTTGACGCCATAACGCAGCATGGTCAGGCGGTCTGGCCCCATACCAAATGCAAAGCCGACAAAGGTTTCTGGGTCCAAGCCCATGTTGCGAATCACATTAGGGTGCACTTGACCAGAACCGGCCACTTCCAGCCATTTACCGGCCAAAGGACCGTGCTGAAACTGAATGTCAATTTCTGCACTCGGCTCCGTAAATGGGAAAAAGCTGGGCCTAAAGCGCAACACCAGATCATCGCTTTCGAAAAAGGTGCGGCAAAAGTCAGTGAAAACGTATTTGAGGTCTTTGAAGCTCACGTCTTGACCAATCCACAGCCCCTCGCACTGGTGGAACATGGGAGAGTGGGTGGCATCGCTATCCACACGGTAGGTTCGCCCTGGAGCAATGACGCGAATCTCGGGCATAGACCCCTTAAACAAGCCAGGCTCATCACCGCGGTAGCGCTTGACGTGTTGCACCGCATGGCGAATTTGCATGGGGCTGGTATGCGTGCGAAGCAAATTAGGCGCGTCTGCAGAGCCTCCTTCCACATAGAAGGTGTCGTGCATAGACCGTGCGGGGTGGTCTGCTGGAGTGTTGAGCGCTGTAAAGTTGAACCAATCGGTTTCAATTTCGGGGCCATCGGCCACATCAAAACCCATGGAACCGAATAGGGCTTCAATGCGCTCGAGCGTCAGCGACACGGGATGCAAGCCGCCAACCCCGCGTTGCCGACCGGGCAACGTGACATCCAGTGCCTCAGCTTGGAGTTGGGTTTGCAGCTCAAGGTCAGCCAGAGCTTGTCGTCGGTCGTTTAAAGCCGCTTCAATGGCTTGCTTGGCTTTGTTGATGAGTGCGCCTCTGGACTTTTTGTCTTCAGGGCTAAGTGCAGACAACCCCTTCATGAGATCGGTCATTACGCCCGATTTGCCCAAATAACGGGCCTTAGCGTTCTCAAGGTCTGCAGGCGTTAAGGCTTGAACAAACTCTAGGGAAGCTTTGTGAACAACTTCATCCAACTCATTCATGTGAAAACCGAGTGTGAGTAAAAAGGGCTAAAGCTCCGATAAAAGCTTTAGCCCTTAATAAAAGGCGGCGTATTTAGATAGCAGCCATTTTGGCTTTGACTTGAGCCACGATGCCTGCAAATGCAGCCATGTCGTGAACGGCCAAGTCGGCCAACATTTTGCGGTCAACCTCAATTTGAGATTTCTTCAGGCCGTTGGCAAATTGGCTGTAAGTCATGCCGCATTGACGGGCAGCGGCGTTGATACGTGCAATCCAAAGCTGGCGAAACACACGTTTTTTGGTACGGCGGTCGCGGTAGGCGTATTGACCAGCCTTCATTACCGCTTCTTTGGCAATGCGGAAGACATTACCGCGGCGGCCGCGGAAACCTTTAGCGAGTGCTAATACTTTTTTGTGACGGGCTCTTGCCGTGACACCACGTTTGACGCGAGGCATATAAGTTCTCCTTGTTCGTCGTTAAATTAAATGCCCATGCCGGGAAGCATTTGAGCCATGTGACCCATATTGGTCTCATG
>CAMAWQ010000101.1 GCA_945862005.1 Hylemonella gracilis
AAAGCCCAAGTGGTGGTCTACCCCCATGCCAACGCCCAAGTGCTGGCCGACTTGATGGCACAGCACGCCACCCAACACCCCCAAGTTACCAACCGCGTGGTCGTGACCGACAGTGTCTTCAGCATGGACGGCGATCTGGCGCCCCTGCCCGACCTGCTGGCGCTGTGTGAGCGCTACGGCGCTTGGTTGGTGGTGGACGATGCCCACGGTTTGGGCGTGCTGGGCGCTAGTGGTGCGGGAGCTTTGGAGCACTTTGGCTTGTCCTCGCCCCACGTGGTGTGGATGGGTACCTTGGGTAAGGCTGCAGGAGTGTCGGGTGCTTGCATCGTGGCGCACGACACGGTGGTGGAGTGGCTGCTGCAAAAAGCTCGGTCATACATTTACACCACAGCCTCGGCGCCTGCGCTGGCGCATGCTTTGTTGACCAGCTTGAGTATTGTGAGCAGCGCAGAAGGCCAGCAACGCCGTGCCCATTTGGCCGCATTGCGAACGGCTTTTCACGACGTGTGTTTGCCCGCGGCTTGGTACAGATTGCCTTCAGAAACCGCCATTCAGCCCTTGGTGGTGGGGCAAAACGATCAGGTGTTGCAGCTGGCTCGCGTGCTCTATGAGCAAGGGCTGTGGATCAGCGCCATCCGCGCGCCCACCGTACCCTCAGGTACGGCGCGCTTGCGCATCACGTTCAGCGCAGCGCACACCTTAGATGAGGTCAAGCAACTTAAGCAAGCGTTGGAAAAGGCCGCCCATCAGCTGATCGATTTACCCGAAGTCGCACCTGCCTTAGTGGGGCACCCATGATGCCAGCGCCTGTGCGAGCATGCTTTGTCACGGGTACGGACACCGAGGTGGGTAAAACCTTGGTGAGTTGCGCGCTATTACATGCATGGGCGCAAGAAGGTTTGGTGGCGGCGGGCCTGAAGCCCGTGGCTGCTGGGGCACAGGAACCCCCTGAGGCCCAAGGCTTATATAGCCAATGGGTTAATGAAGACGTTGAGCAGCTGCGGCAGGCGTCCTCTTTAACGTTATCAAGCCAACAGGTCAGCCCCTATGTGTTGCGCACCCCCGTGGCGCCGCATTTGGCGGCGCGCAGGGAGGGCGTGCACCTCGACATGCAGGTCATGGTGCAGGCCTACCAGCATTTGTGCGGCCTAGCCCAAGCCGTGGTGGTTGAGGGGGTAGGTGGGTTTTGTGTGCCGTTAAATGAGCACCAAGACACCTCAGACTTGGCTGCGCAACTGGGCTTGCCCGTGGTGTTGGTGGTGGGGCTGCGCTTGGGGTGCATCAACCATGCGCTGTTGACGTCGCAGGCCATTGCTGCCAAAGGCTTGCGTTTGGCAGCATGGGTGGCCAACACGGTAGATGCCCACATGCCGGAGTTACAAAACAACGTGCAAGCCATCCATGAGCGTTTGCAGCTCTTGGCTCCGGTGGGTCAACAGGTGGTGTACGCGGGTTGTGTGCCCCGTTTATCGGAGCCAGTGGCCGAGGCCGCCGCGACCTACCTGGACTGGCGCGGTGTGGACTGGAGGGCCACATGAGGTTCAATGACCGCCCTGACCCCACCGCGCTGCTGCGTAAGGCAGAGGCGGTGCTCAATGGCACTGCGCCAGCACAAGGTTTGCAAAAAGTGCCCACGCCCTGCCGCTCGGTCTGCACCATGAACCGCCGTTCAGGCTGGTGCGAAGGCTGCTACCGAACCCTGCAAGAAATCACCGACTGGACCACTTTGGGCGACGACCAAAAGCGTCAGGTCTGGCGGCTCATTGCGCAACGAGTGGAAGGCCCACACACTTAATTTTAAATAACGAAACGTAAACCAAGGGTTGCCACCTAATTTGTCAGTTTCGCATTAGTTAAGCGTAAGAACTTGGTCAGAACCCTCTCCAAAAATGCGCTGGTGCTTTCATTCCGAGAGAACGACTACTGATTAGTAGACAAGACATGGCAACAACACATGCCCCACGTCCGATAAGCAAGGAAGAAAAGAAGGTCATCTTTGCTTCGTCGCTCGGTACGGTGTTTGAGTGGTACGACTTTTATTTGTACAGTTCTTTGACAGCCATCATTGCCAAGCAGTTCTTCAGCGGTTTGGATGAAGGTTCTGCCTTCATTTTTGCGCTGTTGGCGTTTGCGGCTGGTTTCATTGTGCGCCCCTTCGGCGCTTTGTTATTTGGACGTTTGGGCGACATGATCGGCCGGAAGTACACCTTCCTGGTCACCATCCTGCTCATGGGTATCTCGACCTTTAACGTGGGACTCTTGCCTACATACGCCCAAATCGGTGTGGCAGCCCCTGTGATTTTGATCGTCTTGCGCTTGCTCCAAGGTTTGGCCTTGGGTGGTGAGTACGGAGGTGCAGCCACCTACGTGGCTGAGCATGCGCCTATGGGCAAGCGCGGCGCGTACACCGCCTGGATTCAAACCACGGCCACTTTGGGCCTGTTTTTGTCCTTGATGGTGATTTTGGGTACCCGTACCGCTCTTGGTGAAGAAGCCTTTGCCGATTGGGGCTGGCGCGTGCCGTTCTGGGTGTCCATCTTGCTGTTGGGCGTTTCAGTCTACATCCGCTTGAGCATGAACGAGTCTCCTGCTTTTGCCAAAATGAAATCTGAGGGCAAAACCTCCAAGTCGCCATTGAGCGAGTCGTTTGGCCAGTGGTCCAACCTCAAGATCGTGATCTTGGCGCTGTTCGGTTTGGTGATGGGCCAAGCTGTGGTCTGGTACTCAGGTCAGTTCTATGCCCTGTTCTTCCTGACGCAAGCCCTGAAGGTAGACGCTGCAACCGCCAACATCATGGTGGCGATCTCCCTCATCATTGGCACGCCGTTTTTTATTGTGTTTGGTGTCTTGTCCGACAAAACCGGTCGCAAGCCCATCATCTTGGCAGGCTGTTTGTTGGCTGCGGTCACCTACTTTCCCGTGTTCAATGCCCTGACCAAAGCGGCTAATCCTGACCTAGCTGCTGCACAAGCGGCCGCTAAGGTCACGGTCACGGCAGACCCCGCAGAGTGCTCGTTCCAGTTCAACCCCACGGGTACTTTGAAGTTTACTTCGAGTTGTGACATTGCCAAGCAACGTCTGGCCAGCGCGTCTGTGTCCTACGATAACGTCGCTGCACCTGCCGGCACTCCAGCCATCATCAAGGTTGGCGAAACCGTGGTGAAGGTCAAGTACACAGCCGAAGACATTGCAGAAGCCAAATTGGCTGAACTGAGTGCCGCCACTCCGGTGGATGACAAGGCTGTAGCCGCTGCCAAGAAGTCCGTGGCGGACCTGAGCAACGAAAAAACGGCTGGCAACACGATGCTGGCTGGCAACTTGAGCGCCGCCCTGAAGGCCGCTGGTTACCCTGCCAAGGCTGACATGGCCAAGTTTGACAAGGTCACCGTCATCATCATCCTAACTTACTTGGTACTTTTGGTTACCATGGTGTACGGCCCCATCGCCGCCATGCTTGTAGAAATGGTCCCCACACGCATCCGTTACACCTCCATGAGCTTGCCCTACCACATTGGTAACGGCTGGTTCGGTGGTTTGATGCCCACTACGGCGTTTGCCATCGTGGCGCAGACCGGTAACATGTACAACGGCCTGTGGTACCCCGTGGTCATTGCGTCGATTACCGTGGTGATCGGGGCCTTGTTCATCAAAGAAACCAAAGATGTGGACATAATTGCTAAGGACTGATTAGGCTTAAACCCCTAGTGTTAGGCCCTCCTCATCGAGGGCCTTTTTTTCTTTTTTTAAGGAATACAGGTATGTAGAAAATCATTGTGGCTTTTGTGTTGCTTGCAGCTTTGGCCCTGTATGTCATCATGAAAGGCGGAGATTCGCTGGACATGGGCGGTGAAAAACATGGCACAGAGATGGAACATGCTGCGCCTGCAAAGTCAGCCCCCGCCGCTCCAGCTCCAGCCCCCGCATCCGAGCCTGCGCCTGCTAAGTAAGCGCATGGAGGGCCCCCAGTTTTTTGGGCGTCAAGTACCACAAGCCCCCTCGGGGGTTTTTTTCATGGGGCATCCCTAGAATGTTTCCCCTTAGCTTCAAGGTGCCACCACATGACCCAAGGGACCATCCGCATTCGCGGCGCGCGACAACACAACCTTAAAAACCTCGACCTCGACCTGCGCACGGGCGAGTTCACCGTGGTCACGGGCCCCAGCGGTTCAGGCAAGTCCAGTTTGGTGTTTGACACCTTGTACGCCGAAGGCCAGCGGCGCTATGTGGAAACCTTCAGCGCCTATGCCCGTCAATTTTTGGACCGTATGGACAAGCCAGCGGTAGACCGGGTGGATGGTGTGCCGCCCGCTATTGCCATCGACCAGACCAATCCGGTGCGCTCCAGCCGCTCCACCGTGGGCACCATGACCGAGCTGAACGACCACCTCAAGCTCTTGTTTGCGCGCGCTGCCAGCTTGTTTGACCGCCAAACCGCCTTACCGGTGCGTCATGACAGCCCGGACACCATTTATCAAGACCTCTTGGCGCGCCTGCAGCAGTTGCCCGCAGCCGACCGTGAAGCCCGGGTGGTCATCACCTTTGCGGTGGAGCTGCCCGCCGATACCCCTGCCGAGCAGGTGGCGCAATGGTTGTCTGCCAGTGGTTTTACCAAGGTGCAGGCTGAGCGCGAAGTGGCCACGCCCACAGGGCCCCGCAAGCTGCTCGACGTCGTAGCCGACCGCTTTCGCATCACCACCGCAGAGCGTGCTCGCGTGCTGGAAGCGCTGGAAGTGGCGCTCAAACGCGGTGGTGGCCAGCTGCGGGTGTATGTGTTGCCTGAGGCTGCAGATGGCGCGCAGGCCACAGACCCACTGATTTGGAAGTTTTCCACCGGCTTGCATTGCCCAGAGAGCGACCTGCGGTATCAAGACCCTATTCCGTCTATGTTTTCTTTCAACTCGCCCGCTGGGGCGTGCGAGGTGTGCCGTGGTTTTGGACGGGTGATTGGGGTGGACTATGGGTTGGTCATACCCAACGACAAGCTCACCTTAAGGTCGGGCGCAATCAAACCCATGCAAACCCCCGCCTGGGCAGAAAATCAAGACGACCTGATGCGCCACGCCGAAGCGGCAGGCATTCCGCGCGACACCCCTTGGAACAAGCTCACGCCCGAGCAGCACAAGTGGGTGATTGAAGGCGCCCCCAACTGGGGTGGCAAATGGAACCAGCACTGGTATGGCGTGAAGCGGTTTTTTGAATATTTAGAAACCAAGTCTTACAAGAT
>CAMAWQ010000102.1 GCA_945862005.1 Hylemonella gracilis
ACTAATTGATTGATGGTTGGCATGGAATCAGTTTCCTACACAGGATTTTCGCAAAGCCGATCAGTATATCGCCTATTGCTCTGATCCGCAACTGTGAGCGATGTTTTGTACAGGTTTTACTGAATCCACAGCCTGACCGCATCCCAAGCGCGCGCCAACATACCGGCCTGCTCTACGCCTTCGAGCGCCGTAAGGCTGATTTCGGACAGCACTTGCTCACCCACATACACCTTTAACACCCCAACGGCTTGCCCCTTGACCACAGGCGCCACCAAAGGACTGGGGCGCAGCACCTCAGACTTCAAACGGTTGGCACTGCCGGTAGGAACGGCCACCACAATCGGCTCCGGCCGACCCAACTGAATTGTGGATGCTTTACCCTTCCAAATCACGGGGGACATGACCAATTGATTCGCGTCAAAAAGCTTGATGGGCTCATAGGCCATATAACCCCAGTTCAAAAGCTTTTGCGATTCATTGGCTCGGGCCTGCTCTGAATTGGCCCCCAGCACGACCGACAACAAACGGCGAGAGCCGCTGCCCGGCCCATTCTGCGGCGCAGGGCTCAAATGGGGGTAATCGCGCTTGGAAGTGGCAATCAGGCAAAAACCGGCGGCTTCGGTGTGCCCGGTTTTTAAGCCGTCTACGCTGGGGTCGCGAAACAACAACAAGTTGCGGTTGGTGTCGTTGGCTGAAGGGGTGCCTGGGTAGCGGTATTTACGTAAAGCGTAATAATGCATGTGCTGTGGAAAGTCCGCCATCAAGCGGGTGCCTAAGGTTGCCAGATCTCGAGCGGTGGTGGTGTGGCCCGCCTCGGTGAGGCCTTCCGGGTTTTTGTAGCTGGTGGACTTCATGCCCAAGCGGGCGGCTTGCTCGTTCATCAGCTGCACAAAACGCTCTACGGTGCCGCCCACACCTTCAGCCAAAACCACTGTGGCATCGTTGCCCGACTGCACCACCATGCCCTTAATCAGGTCTTCCACAGGTACGCGCATTTTGGGGTCGATGAACATGCGCGAGCCGGGCATGCGCCAAGCCCTTGGGCTGACCGGAAGGGCCTGGTTTAAGTCCAACTTGCGGGCGCGCAAGGCATCAAACACCAAGTAAGCTGTCATCAACTTGGTTAAAGACGCGGGCTCTACGGGGCTGTCGGCATCTTTTTGGGCAAGCACTTGGTTGCCTGCAGTGACATCGATCAACACATAGGCCCTTGCCGCAATTTCGGGTGGCTGCGGCATGCCTTGGCTCAAAACGGTGTTTTGAGCTTGCGCTGCCGCAGGCCGAGGCTGCCCCATCACGGTCGCCATGAACACCAGGGCCCATAAACCACAACCGACCAGCCAAGCCGGGCTCATGCGACGCCTTGGCTCAGATGCCGCACCACCAAGCTTTTAAGCAAAGGCAGTTGGCCATGGAAAAAATGCGAGCCTCCGGGCACCACCATCACAGGCAGGGCCTGAGGGCGCGCCCAGTTCATCACGTCTGACAGCGGTACGGTGTCATCGAGCTCGCCATGAACCACCAAGGTGCGCTCGTGCAGGTCTGCGGGAATCTGCGACACCTCAAAACGGCTGGCCGCAGTCCCCACCAAAATCAACGGCCCAAGATGACTGAGTTGGCGCTGCTGCACCAAAGTATCCAGCGCTTTGGTGGCCACAAAGGCCCCAAAAGAAAACCCGGCCAAGGCCAAGGGACCAACAGGTGCCAAGCGCTCAACCACCGCCAAAAAGTCTTGCGCCTCACCTACGCCATGATCGTGCAGCCCCTCGGTGTCACCCACCCCCCTGAAGTTGAAGCGAGCCGACGTCCACCCCTTAGACACAAAGGCCCTGGCAAGCGTCTGAACCACCTTGTTGTCCATAGTGCCGCCAAACAAAGGGTGGGGGTGCGCAATCACGGCCACGCCTTTTGCCGCCACGCCTGGCTCTGCAGCATTTGGTGCCGGCGCATCCAGCAACACTTCAATTCGACCCGCGGGGCCTTGGATCCAAAGTTTTTGCGTACTGGCGTTCATCTGAAACTTTAATAGTTACTTTTGGAGACAGGTCTAACGCCCTAAGTCTGAGGGGGTCAGCAAGCGCTGCACCACCTCACCGTTTTGCAAGTGCGACGCCACAATCTCATCGATGTCTGAGGTGTCCACATAGGAATACCAAACCCCCTCGGGGTACACCACCAACAAGGGCCCGCCAGCGCAACGATCCAAGCAACCTGCCTTGTTAACGCGAACCCGCCCCGGCCCCGACAAACCGGCCGCCTTGACCTGGGCTTTGCAATGGTCAAACGCTTCTTGCGCTTGGTGTTGAGCACAAGAAGCCTCACCATTTTTGCGCTCGTTCAGGCAAAAAAACACGTGCCGCTGGTAGTAGTGAGCGGGCACTTCCGGCTGAGAAGCCTGGAGCTGAGTCACTTCGGTTGTAGGTTGAGCTTGGGAAGTCATGGGCGTCTCGTCTTTGGGATGTCTGTTTATAACGTTACTGAGGGGTATTTAACGGGACCCCGTTTTCTAAGGGGGTCCTGGTTACTGATGCGGTTCTGTTCTTACTGTTCTATTTGGCAGCATCGTGTAAGAGACCGCATAGACCAAGACCGCATAGGGCCAGCACCAGCCCAGCCACTCCAGCACGCCATAAAAGCGGGCACCTCTGCCCAAATCCCAATGTTGCAAGGTTTGTTCAAAGTACACCGAAGAGGCAGCTTGGTTGATCAAGCTCAGGCTCACCACCATAGCCACACACAAGACCCCCGCGCAAACGCGGGCGGGCGCAGTTAAAAGGGCACCTGCCAGCAACAGGCTCAGTA
The DNA here is from genome assembly GCA_945862005.1 of Hylemonella gracilis. Classification (GTDB taxonomy): domain Bacteria; phylum Pseudomonadota; class Gammaproteobacteria; order Burkholderiales; family Burkholderiaceae_C; genus Hylemonella; species Hylemonella gracilis_D. The sequence goes on from CAMAWQ010000102.1 coordinate 2,803, forward strand.
CCACACCTACGCCCACCGGAAGGTCTAACCAAGCCCACAAATAAGGCCACCCCAAACTCCAGGCGCTGGAAAGGCACGACGCCGCCACACCTGCCGCTAACACTGCACCCATGACGGCAAAACGTTGCAGGCGTTTGCGGGTGATACAAAAACCCAGCAGGCTCGGGGCCAAAGCCGACAGCATCACGCAAGCCACCAAGGTGGAAGACAGCATGGGCTGCAGCTCGGTTTCTCTGATGGGTAAAAGGGCTAAAAACGGTGTTTCCTCAAGCAGCTCCACCAAGCCCGCCTCCACTTGCTCCACCACCCGCCCCAGACCAAACGGCAGGGCCAAGGGGTACAACAGGGCGGCTGGCCAGAGCGCCAGCAACACCAGGCCGCCGCGCGCCTCGGGCACAAACCAGCGCGCGCGCCAATGGCTCCATCGCTCTAACGCGCCCAACTGGTGCAGCAGCAAAGCCACCCCCGCACCCAACACGCCTCCCAAAAAGTTCAGCAAAACATCTAAATTAGAAGGCACGCGCGCGGGCAAATACACCTGCAAAGTTTCTAGGGTGAGCGACAAAACCGCGCACAACCCCACGGCCAAACCTGCCGCCCACCGGGCTTGGCCAGTTCGGCAGGCGCCCACTGCCAAAAACAAGCCCAAGGGCGCATAGCCCCAAACATTGATCCACACGTCAAAGCGCGTCCAGTAACTGGGCAAGGGCGCCCACCAAAACTCCCAGGGCGCAGCACCTAAGTTGCGCCAATCGGCAAATGGAAACAGGCTGGCGTAAACAATCAGCCCGGCATAGGCCAAGGCCAATGGCCAGGCTGAAGATTTGTGTAAGTCTGCCGCTTTAGTCAAGACTCAGCCTCTGACACCAACTCAAAACGGCTTGACCACCACCAGCACCACCGCCAGCAACATCAGCACCACGGGCAACTCGTTGAACCAGCGGAACCACACATGGCTGCGCTGGTTAAGGCCCTGTTCAAAGCGGCGCAGCATACGGGCGCACATATGGTGATAACCCACTGCAGCCAGCACCACCAACAACTTGGCGTGCATCCAACCGTTGCCCGGGCCCGTCAAGCCAATGCCGTAACCCAGCCAAAGCCACACCCCCAGCAACACCGCAGGCCCGGCCAAAATGCCTGTAAAGCGCAACAACTTTTGTGCCATAAGCAAAAGCCGCGCATATTCCGCCTGCGAGTTTGGAGACACCTGCGCCAAATTCACATAAATGCGTGGCAAGTAAAACAAGCCCGCGAACCAACTGGCCACCAACACAATATGAAGCGACTTGACCCAAAGCATGCGGTGCTCTCCTATGAAAGGACGGATTGTGAACGAGGCGGTTGTCCAAAAAAAACCCCGGCACATGGCCGGGGTGTCAAGCCTTTTATGCTGTCACACATCAAGGCCCCGCTCAGGGAGGAAAAGCAGGGGGCAAATGCCCGGGCAAAATGTAACAAAGCACATGCTGCACCACAAGCCTAAGTTCACCTGACAGACAACTTACGCGCGCACCGGTTGCGCCGCACTGTCGTGGTGCATGAGTTGCACACGTAACTCCCTGATTCGCTCACGCGTCTTTTTCGGGCAAAATTTGCGCCATGACACCCTTTGCACACTACCCACATGGTCGCCCGCGTCGACTCAGGCGCGACGATTTCACGCGCAACTTGGTCCGCGAGCACGCCGTGAGCGTGAACGACTTGATCTACCCCGTTTTTGTGCTCGAAGGCACGCGCCAACAACAAGCTGTGGCCTCCATGCCAGGCGTTGAGCGCCTGAGCCTGGACCTGCTGCTGCCGGTGGCCGAGGACTGCGTCAAGCTGGGCATTCCGGTGATGGCGTTGTTTCCGGTGATTGACGCGTCCCTGAAAACACCCGATGGCACCGAAGCCACCAACCCAGAGGGCTTGGTGCCGCGCGTGGTGCGCGAACTCAAGGCGCGTTTTCCGCAGTTGGGCGTGATGACCGATGTGGCCCTAGACCCTTATACCAGCCATGGTCAGGACGGCTTGATAGACGCCACGGGCTATGTGCTCAATGACGAAACCATAGAGCTGCTGACCCAACAAGCTGTGGTGCAAGCCGATGCAGGCGTGGACATTGTGGCGCCCAGCGACATGATGGACGGGCGGATTGGTTCTATTCGGGCCATGCTTGAAGCCAATCTGCGCATCCACACCCGCATCATGGCCTACAGCGCCAAATACGCCAGCGCGTTTTACGGGCCGTTTCGAGACGCGGTGGGCTCTTCAGGTCAACTGGGCAAAAGTAACAAAAAGGTGTACCAAATGGACCCGGGCAACACCGACGAAGCCCTGCGCGAAGTGGCCA
>CAMAWQ010000103.1 GCA_945862005.1 Hylemonella gracilis
CTGATCTTTGGCCGACAGTTTGAGGTGATTGAGCTGCGGCCAATGGATATTGATTTGTGAGTCGCTCCACAAAATGCAGCGCTCGTGCTCGGGCGCATAGTAGTCCGTGGTTTTGTATAAAAAGTCGGCGGACTCCGACGTCACCACAAACCCATGCGCAAAGCCAGGGGGAATCCACATTTGGCGTTGGTTGTCCTCGCTTAATTCCACACCCACCCATTGCCCAAACCGAGGAGAACTGCGGCGGATATCCACCGCCACATCAAAAACCGACCCGCGCGCCACCCGCACCAACTTGCCTTGGGGCTGCTGAATTTGATAGTGCAAACCTCTCAATACCCCTTGTGAACTGCGGCTGTGGTTATCTTGTACAAACTCTAAATTCAACCCGGTTTTTTCTTGAAATACCCTTTGATTGAAGCTTTCAAAGAAAAAGCCGCGGGCATCGCCAAATACCTTGGGCTCCACAATCAAAACTTCAGGCAGTGCGGTGGGTATAACATTCATGAATAAGGTGCGAATGTTGTAAAAAAATGTTTAGGAAGCCGCATGGTGCGTTCGGTCGTTCAACATGGCCAACAGGTATTTACCGTAACCACTTTTAGCAAGTGGCTTGGCCAAGCGCTGCAACTGCGCATCATCAATCCAGCCGCTGCGCCACGAAATTTCTTCAGGGCAGGCAATTTTGAGACCTTGGCGGTGTTCTAAAGTGGCAATAAATTGGCTGGCCTCTAACAAACTGTCGTGGGTGCCGGTGTCCAGCCAGGCGTAGCCCCGCTTCATCACCTCCACCTGCAATTGCCCCTGCTCCAAATACAAGCGGTTCAGGTCGGTGATTTCCAACTCTCCGCGGGCAGAGGGTTTAAGGCGCTTGGCCAGTTCCACCACTTGCTCGTCGTAAAAATACAGGCCTGTGACCGCGTAGTTGGACTTGGGATGGGCAGGCTTTTCTTCTAGCGTCAGCACGCGGCCTGCGCTGTCAAATTCAGCCACGCCGTAACGCTCGGGGTCTTGCACGTGGTAAGCAAACACGGTGGCGCCATGGCGACGCTTACGGGCATTGAACAGCAAGGGCTGAAAGTCGTGCCCATAAAAAATGTTGTCACCCAGCACCAAAGCGCTGGGCTGGCCATTAATAAACGATTCGCCAATTAAAAAAGCCTGGGCCAAGCCGTCTGGAGAGGGTTGCACCGCATAGCTCAGACGTATGCCCCATTGCGAGCCATCGCCCAACAATTGCTCAAAACGGGGGGTGTCTTGGGGAGTGCTGATGAGCAAAATGTCTTGAATACCCGCCAGCATCAAAGTGCTCAGGGGGTAATACACCATGGGTTTGTCGTACACCGGCAGCAACTGCTTGCTGATGGCCAAGGTGGCGGGGTGCAAACGGGTACCCGAGCCACCCGCAAGGATGATGCCTTTATGCCCTGTTTTGGGGGGAATGGCTGCGTTTGGTAAGCCAGATGAGCTTGTAATCATGTCCGTGTTTCCTCCAACATTCGAGCGACACCCAAGGTCCAGTGTGGCAGGGTGAGGCCGAAAGTGTCTTGTATCTTGCGGGTGTTGAGCCTTGAATTCAAAGGGCGGCGCGCCGGTGTGGGGTAGGCCCTGGTGGGAATGGCCTGCACATCTTCAGGTTGCACTTTAAGCGACACCCCCAACGCCTTGGCTTGGGTGAGCACAAACTGCGCGTAGCCGTGCCATGAAGTCTCGCCAGCAGCGGCAAGGTGGTAAGTGCCGCTTAATTCTGAACCCGGCTCCAACGCCCTGCCCAGAGAATGCGCCGTGACATCTGCCAACAAGTCTGCACCCGTGGGTGCACCGATTTGGTCGTCAACCACCCGCAGCGCATCGCGCTCCTGCGCCAGCTTGTGCATGGTTTTGGCAAAGTTGCCACCCCGCGCGCCGTAGACCCAGCTGGTTCTGAACATCAGGTACCGGCAACCCGAAGCCGCCACGGCTTGCTCGCCTTGCCACTTGGTCTGGCCATACACACTCAAAGGCGCACAAGCATCGGTTTCTCTCCAAGGCTGTTGCCCAGAGCCGTCAAACACATAGTCGGTGCTGAAATGCACCAACCAAGCGGCCAACTTTTGGGCTTCTTGCGCCAAAATTTGTGGGGCTTGTGTATTGATGGCGTGCGCCAAATCGGGCTCGCTTTCGGCGCGGTCTACTGCGGTGTAGGCCGCAGCATTCACAATTACTTGGGGTTGAATCTGCTGCACCGTTTGGGCCAGTGCTGAGGGCTGGCTTAAATCTCCGCTCAAGCCACTAAGACCGTGGCGATCCAACGCCACCACCTCGCCCAACACGCTCAAGCTGCGCTGCAGCTCCCAACCCAGTTGGCCGTTTTTACCCAGCAACAAAATTTTGGGCGGAGCCATGCTTTTAGGCAGGGGCATATTGGGTGTTCAGCCAGTCCCTATAGGCCCCCGACTGTGCCCGCGCCACCCACTCGGGGTGGTCCAAATACCAATGCACCGTTTTGCGTATGCCGGTTTCAAAGGTCTCTGCGGGCTTCCAGCCCAACTCCCGCTCCAGCTTGCGCGCATCTATGGCGTAACGCCGGTCATGCCCGGGGCGGTCATTTACAAAGGCAATTTGGGTGGCGTAAGACGCCCCATCGGCTCGGGGCTTGAGCTCGTCCAGCAAGGCGCAAATGGTGTGCACGATCTCCAAATTGGGTTTTTCGTTCCAGCCGCCCACGTTGTAGACCTCGCCCACAGTTCCCGCTTCCAGCACACGCCGGATGGCGCTGCAATGATCTTTAACGTACAGCCAGTCCCGAATTTGCTGGCCGTCGCCATACACCGGCAATGGCTTGCCCGCCAGAGCTTGCACCACCATCAAAGGAATGAGCTTTTCCGGAAAGTGGAAGGGCCCGTAGTTATTCGAGCAGTTGGTGGTGAGCACCGGTAGGCCATAGGTGTGATGCCAGGCCCGCACCAAGTGGTCGCTGGCCGCCTTGCTGGCCGAGTAAGGGCTATTGGGCTCGTAGCGGTGCTGTTCGGTAAAAGCTGCCTCGCTTGCTGCCAAAGAGCCATACACCTCGTCGGTGGACACATGCAACATGCGAAATTTTGACTTGGCGGGTGCATCTAAGGCGCTCCCATCTAAGCCACTCCAATAGCCCCGCACCGCCTCCAGCAGCCTGAAAGTTCCCAGCACATTGGTCTGAATAAAGTCCTCGGGGCCATGAATAGAGCGGTCCACATGGCTTTCGGCAGCAAAATTCACCACTGCTCGGGGTTGGTGTTGATTGAGCAGGCCGTTTATGAGGGCGGGGGCGCCAATGTCGCCTTGCACAAACACGTGGCGGGCATCGCCTTGAAGCGACGCCAAATTGTCTAAATTGCCGGCATATGTGAGTTTGTCAACATTAATTACTGGCTCATCATGTACCGCCAGCCAATCCAACACAAAATTGGCGCCAATAAAGCCCGCGCCCCCCGTAACCAAAATCATTTGTTTCCCTTGTAGTGCGTTTAAACATTATTTCATGCACGATGGTTTGACCTGCCCCGCTTGCCAAACCGCGCCAAAGGGGTGACAGTTGGCCCATGATTTACAAGTTCAAATCTCGCGCCACGGCCGATGTGCTGATGTTGCAGCCAGCTGCAGAGCGTTTGCTCCAACTGATCGGCAAAACAACACCTGCGCCATCCGGCATCATCACTATAGAACAAGCCTTGCACGCCATTGCAGCCTTGGAGGCGGCCATTCTTAAGGAAGAAACGCCAGACCCAAACCCGCTAGATAAAGCGCTTGGCGCAGCCGCACAAACAGAACTTGCACCAGACCAAGACCTTGCTGAGGGGCAGCATGTCACCCTGCGCCAGAGGGCTACCCCTTTGATTCAGATGCTGCGCCGCGCCCATGCGGCGGGGCAGCCGGTGGTGTGGGGCGTTTAAATCAACACATCAATCCACCCTGGCTCCGGAGGCCTTGACAACCTGAGCCCATTTTTTGTGTTCGGCATCAATCAGCTTCACAAACTCTTCAGGCGTCATGCCGCTGGGAATCGCTCCCTGAGCCAGTAATTTTTCTTTGATGGCGGGCACATTGAGGGCTTTGGCCGTTTCTTGCTGAATGCGCAGCACGATATCGCTTGGGGTCCCCGCTGGTGCCAACAGGCCAAACCAGCTGCTGGCTTCATAGCCCTTTAACTTGCCAGCTTCCTCTAGGGTGGGCACCTCGGGCATGGCGGCAGAGCGCTGGCCACTGGTCACCGCCAAAGCCTTGAGCCGGCCCGACTTGATCAACTGCATGGAAGAAGGCAGGTTGTCAAACATCACATCCATATTGCCGGCGCTCAAGTCCAGCAAAGCCTGACTGGAACCACGATAAGGAATGTGGGTCATAAAGGTACCCGTCATGGACTTGAACAATTCGCCCGACAGGTGAATAGACGTGCCATTACCACTGGAGGCCATGTTGAGCTTGCCTGGGTTGGCCTTGGCAAACTTAATAAAGTCTTCCACAGTGTTGATGCCGCGCTCTTTGGCTTTTTCGGCATTGACCACCATGACATTGGGCACCGCAGCCACCAACGTGACCGGCGCAAAGTCTTTAATGGGGTCGTAAGGCAATTTGTCGTACAGGGCACGGTTGATGCCGTGTGTGCCCACAGTACCCATCAGCAAGGTGTAGCCGTCCCCTGGGGATTTGGCTACGATTTCAGCTCCCAAGTTACCGCCAGCGCCGCCCCGGTTTTCCACCAAAAACTGCTGGTTAAATGCTCTAGACAGCTCCGGAGCCACCGCACGGGCCAATATGTCGGTAGTACCGCCAGGTGTAAAGGGCACCACAATGCGCACCGGCTTGTTCGGCCAGCCCGCCGTTTGGGCGTTGGCCAAGGTGGCAAAACCTAAACTGGCGCACAGCAATGCACCTGCATAGGTGACAGCCAAGGCTCTAGCCTTAGCCAAACGAGCCGGTTTGCTTAACAGCCGAATTAAATAGTGGGTGTTCATAGGTGTCTCCTTTATATGTATGCGGTGGCTTTGTTATGCGGCCTTTGTTCTATGACATTAGCCCGGGTCAAGCCTTGTTTCAGGAATGTATCAGCCTAATCCAGTAAATAGACCTATCGCAATCCCGCAAAATAGAAGCATCATGCCCAT
>CAMAWQ010000104.1 GCA_945862005.1 Hylemonella gracilis
ATTCAGCACGTGGCTAGGGTGGAAGACTTTCCCCCTGAAAAATGGGACGCCATCTTGGCCATCAACCTGAGCAGCGCGTTTCACGCCAGCCGTTTGGCTATTCCGGCCATGCGAGCGGCCGATGGTGGCAAGGGCTGGGGTCGCATCATCAACATTGCCAGCGTGCATGGCTTGGTGGCTTCTGCCGAAAAAGCCGCTTACGTGGCAGCCAAACATGGTTTGGTGGGCCTAACTAAGGTCACTGCACTGGAAACGGCCACCACCGGCATCACCTGTAACGCCATTTGCCCGGGCTGGGTGCTTACCCCCTTGGTGCAAAAACAGGTGGACGCCAAAGCCGCCGCTCAAGGCATTTCCAACGAAGAAGCCACACGTCAACTTCTAGGTGAAAAGGAACCCTCTATGCAGTTCACCACGCCCGAAGAATTGGGCGATTTGGCCGTGTTTTTCTGTTCTGCCGCAGGACAAAACATTCGCGGTGTGGCTTGGAATATGGATGGCGGCTGGGCGGCTCAGTAAGCCGTCAACCGTAAATCAGCACCACGGCACGGGCTTCCATACTCAGGCCTTCGCCTATCGGGCCCAACTTTTCAGCGGTTTTGGCCTTCACGTTCACCTGCTGCACCTCTATGTTCAAAATTTGGGCAATCTTTTGGCACATAGATTCAATATGGGGGGCCAGCCTGGGGGCCTGCGCCACCACCGTGGCGTCAATATTGCCAATCTGCCAGCCTTGCCCCTGCACCAAAGCATAGGCCTGTGCCAACAAATGAGCTGAATCTGCGCCCTTAAAACGCGTATCGGTGTCTGGAAAATGCCGCCCAATGTCACCCAAGCCTGCGGCTCCCAATAAAGCATCGGTGATGGCATGCAGCAAAGCGTCTGCGTCTGAATGACCCAGTAAACCCTTGGTGTGGGGAATATGAATGCCCCCCAAGATCAAAGGGCGGCCTTCAACCAGTTGGTGCACATCCCAGCCTTCTCCTAGGCGAAACCTCGGGGCGGCACCTGCCTTGCTTTTCGTGCGCGCCAGCAGCACGCTTTCTGCCAAGGCGAAGTCTTCGGGGTAGGTCACTTTGAAGTTTTGCATGCTGGACGCCACCAGTTTAGGGGCATGGCCAGCCAGCTCCATGGCACTGGCTTCATCTGTCACAGCCAAATGGTGGGCATCTAATGCACCCAACAGGTCGCCCAAGCGAAACATTTGGGGCGTTTGGGCCAACCACTTGCCGTCACGATCCAAAGTGTGCTCAATATGGTCTTCGCCTTCGGCATCAACGGTATGTCGGTCAAATTTCGCCTGCTTGAGCGTGTCGGGCAAAGGCAAGGCCAATAAACCGCCCACAGGGTCTGTGACACAGGCTTGCATCAAGCGCTCGATCAATTCAGGGGTGATCAGGCAGCGAGCCGCGTCGTGCACCAGCACCCAATCCTGTGTTTGGGCACCCAGTGACGCCAAGGCTTGCAGGCCGTTGTGCACGGTTTGGGCTCGCGTGGCACCCCCGCAAGCTGCCAGGTCCCAGCTGGGCGGTTTGTCTTGGCTCAAAAATTGAGGCTGCCGGGTAAAAAAATCGTCCTCAGGCGACACCACCAAAAGGGTGTGTTGGATGCTGCCCACCTTCGCAAAAGCTTCTAGGGTGTGCAACACCAAGGGCTTGCCCGCCAACAGGGCGTATTGCTTGGGTCCTTGGGTACGGGCCCGACTGCCAGTGCCCGCACACGGAATCAAAGCCCAAAACTTGGGCACAAAAGATGCTGGCTCGGTAGCTGTGGGCTTGTTGGCTATGGTGGTTGAAGCAACAGTGCTCAATGGAGTTTCACAAATTGAAGGTCACAAACTTATAGGGCTGTTTGGATCTTAAGCGCAACTAGAATTCAACTCACTCTTCTGCATCGTTTCCCGATGCCTTCGCATGGATCTTCCCAAACTTCTCACCGGCAAGCGCTTTAGCCTTACACGCCCCAATGGATCAGCCGATGCGCTTTTTTTGGCACGCTTAGGCCAACGTGAAAAAGCCTCTGGCCAGCTGCTGGCCATCGTTACAGCCGATGCCACCGATGCCCAGCGCCTCATGGAAGAAATGGCTTTTTTTGCGCCCGACCTCAGTTACGCCATGTTTCCGGACTGGGAAACCCTGCCCTATGACACGTTTTCGCCGCACCAAGACCTCATCAGCGAACGGCTGGCCACCTTGTGGCGTTTGTACAACCACAGCAGACAAGCAGCTTCCAAGCCCACAGCAGCTTCCAAATCCGCAGCTTCTACCGCACCTGTTCACACCAGTGCCGTCCAGCCCACCAGCACCGATGTGGTGCTGATCCCCGCCACCACCGCCTTGTACCGCTTGGCCCCGCCCAGTTTTTTAGCGGGCTACACCTTTGAATTCAAGGTCAAGCAAAAGTTAGACGAGGCGCAGCTTAAGGCCCAACTGACTCTGGCGGGCTACCAACACGTGACCCAAGTGGTGAGCCCGGGCGAATACGCCGTGCGCGGTGGCCTGATTGACTTGTTTCCAATGGGGTCTTTGGTGCCCTATCGGGTCGACTTGTTTGACAACGAAATCGACTCCATCCGAACCTTCGACCCCGACAGCCAGCGCAGCTTGTACCCGGTGCCCGAAATCCGGCTGCTGCCCGGACGCGAAGTCCCCATGGATGATGAGGCGCGAGCGCTGTTTCGCCGCCGCTGGCGCGAATTGCTCGAAGGCGACCCTACCAAGAGCCGCATTTACAAAGACATTGGCAACGGTGTAGCCACAGCCGGTATTGAGTACTACTTGCCCTTGTTTTTTGAACACACCGCTACGGTGTTTGACTACCTGCCCTCAGCCACTCTGGCACTACATGGCAACTTAGAACCTGCTTTTCAGCGTTTTTGGCAGGACGCGCGAGACCGTTTTCGTCTCGCGCAGGGCGACCCAGAACGCCCCGCTCTGCCGCCCGAGTCTTTGTTTTTGTCTGAAGAGCAGTTTTTCACCCACACCCACTCACACGCCCAACTGGTTCTGCGTGAACCCACGCCTGAAAGCAAAGAGTGGGAGCACTTTGACGCCCTAAACCACTTGGCTGTGGTGCGTGGCGCCGAAGACCCACTGGCTGCGCTTAAAGCCCACATCAGCCAGACGCCGCATCGTGTTTTGCTGCTGGCTGAAAGTGATGGACGACGTGAAAGCCTGCTTGATTTTTTGCGAGCCAGCCAACTGAGCGTGCCCGCTTTTGAGTCTCTTGAAGACTTTCAAACCAGCACCGAGCGCGTGGGCATGGCCACGGCAGCACTGAGCAGCGGCTTTGGCTGGCCCGAGGCGGGCCTAGATTTGGTGACGGAAACCGAGCTTTTTGCCACAGGCCCCACCGCGCGCCGACGTAAAAAGCAAGAGCAGGTCAGCGACGTCGAAGCGCTGATCAAAGACCTGAGCGAACTCCAGCTGGGCGACCCCGTGGTGCATTCCGCGCACGGCATTGGCCGTTACCGCGGACTGGTCAATATGAGCGTAGGGCAAATCCAGGCCGATGGAAGCCCTGCGCTGCAAGAATTTTTGCACTTGGAATACGCCGACCAAGCTGTGTTGTACGTTCCTGTCAGCCAGCTTCAGCTCATCAGCCGCTACACCGGCGTGAGTGCCGACGAAGCGCCGCTGCACCGCTTGGGTTCAGGCCAGTGGGAAAAAGCCAAACGGCGCGCAGCCGAGCAAATACGAGACGCAGCCGCTGAACTGCTCAACATATACGCACGCCGCGCTGCTCGCAAGGGCCATGCCTTCAGGTTTTCAGCCAAAGACTACGAGGTGTTTGCCAACGACTTTGGTTTTGAAGAAACCCCCGACCAACGGGCCGCCATTCACATGGTCATTCAGGACATGATTTCCCCCCAGCCTATGGACCGGCTGGTTTGCGGCGACGTGGGGTTTGGCAAGACCGAGGTGGCCTTGCGGGCCACGTTTGTAGCGGTCACCGGTGGCCGACAAGTGGCACTTTTGGCCCCGACCACTTTACTGGCCGAGCAGCATTACCAAACGCTGGTGGACAGGTTTAGTAAATGGCCAGTCAAGGTGGCTGAAATGAGCCGCTTTAGGTCCACCAAAGAAATCAACGCTGCCCTCAAAGGCATTGCCGACGGCACAGTGGACATTGTGGTGGGCACGCACAAACTGCTCAGCCCAGACACCCATTTCAAAAACCTGGGGCTCCTCATCATTGATGAGGAACACCGCTTTGGCGTGCGCCACAAAGAGGCCATGAAAGCCCTACGAGCTGAGGTGGACATGCTGACCCTCACCGCCACACCCATACCCCGCACCTTAGGCATGGCTCTAGAGGGGTTACGGGATTTAAGCGTTATTGCGACAGCCCCGCAGCGGCGCTTGGCCATCAAAACCTTTGTTCGGACCGAGGGGCAAGGCGTGATTCGCGAAGCCGTGCTGCGCGAACTCAAACGCGGCGGGCAGGTGTACTTTTTGCACAACGAGGTGGAAACCATTGAAAACCGCCGCGCCAAGTTGGAAGAACTTTTGCCCGAAGCCCGCATCGCCATTGC
>CAMAWQ010000105.1 GCA_945862005.1 Hylemonella gracilis
CGATGGCCTGAATATCAATTTGAATGTTGGGGCCACCCACACCGATGCTGTGGTTGAACAAGTCAAGGCTCATAAGGCGGATTTGGGTATTGCCTTAGATGGTGATGCCGACCGCTGGATGATGGTGGGGCCTACTGGTCGATTGTTCAATGGCGACGAATTGCTTTATGTGTTGGCAGACGATCGTTTAACCCGCGGAGACACTGTGCCTGGTGTGGTGGGGACGCTTATGACCAATATGGCCATTGAAATGGCGCTTCAAAAGCGTGGGGTGGCATTGGTGCGCTCACAGGTGGGTGATCGTTATGTACTCGAGGCCCTTGAACAGCGAGGCTGGATTTTGGGAGGCGAAGGTTCAGGGCACTTGTTGTCTCTGGACAAGCAAACCACGGGCGACGGCATTGTGTCGGCCTTGTTGATACTGCAAGCTAGCATGCGGCAGCACAAAACATTGGAGCAGTTGCTTGAGCCCGTAAGACTGTTCCCACAAGTCTTACTTAACGTGAAAGTTCAAGCGCCTAAAGAATGGGGTCAAAACCTGCAATTGATAAGTGCTTTGAAGGCCTGTGAAAGCGAACTCGAAGACAAAGGACGAATTCTCATTCGCCCAAGCGGTACTGAGCCGGTACTGAGAATCATGGTGGAGGCTCAAGATATGAGCCAAGCGCAAGCTGCAGCTGAAAGACTGGCTGCGGCTGCCAGCACATAGGGCTTATCAGTTGTGCTTAGCCTTTAATGACTGCAGCTTTGAGTGCGGCTTGTTGCAACTGAAGGCGGTCAATGCCTTCAGCAGGTAGGTTGGCCAAAATGTCTAAACGCTGTCTTAAGGTGAGCAAAACGTTATTAAAAGAGGCTTGTTTTTGCTTGTCAGTGCCTTCAGCCAAGGTGGGATCTTTGTAATCCCATTGGGCTGTGGCGGGTTTGCCGGGCCAAACTGGGGCCTGAGCTTTGGAAGACTCTTCACACATGGTGATGACCAAGTCCATCTCAGGTGCACCCGGAGCAGCAAATTCGTCCCAGCTTTTGCTGCGCAAGCCTTCAGTATTGATTTTGGCTGTGGTCAAGGCCTTGAGAGCCATAGGGTTGGGTTGCTCTTGATCTCTCAAGTGGCTGGCAGCTGAAAAGGCTTGAAATCGACCCTTGGCAATGTGGTTGAGGGCCGCCTCGGCCAATATGCTGCGTGAGGAGTTATGAGCACAAATGAAAAGAACGTTTAAAGGCATGATGAGTTGTTTCCAATAAATGACACTTGTTGGTGATCGTAAGAGTTAATTGTGACAGTTGAGGGGTTAAACCACCGTTTTTCATCAAAATAGCAATTGAGCAAAACAAAAATGTCACAAATATTAAATATCTATGAAACTTTATGGTCACTTCATAAGATCACAATTCAGCGTTTAAAGACCTAGCGTACACGACCTATTAGGGCTGTTCTTAATGAAACATTCTTTCGAATCCATGATGCCTGTCAGGAGTGAAGAGCCTTCTCTCGATGAAGAGCTTCCACCGGGTCACCAGCATTACCGCTCTATTTTCATTTCTGACTTGCATTTGGGCACGCCTGGTTGTCAGGCGATTGAACTTTTGGAGTTTCTCAAACACCACTCCAGTGACTATTTGTACTTGGTTGGCGACATCATCGATGGCTGGCAGTTGCGTCGCCGTTGGTTTTGGCCCCAAGCGCATAACGACGTGGTGCAAAAGCTGTTGAGGCGTGGGCGTAAGGGTTGCCGCATCATTTATGTACCCGGCAACCACGATGAATTCGCGCGCGGCTTCACCGATCACCAGTTTGGTGGCATTGAAATGGTGGAAGACGCGGTGCACATCACGGCCGACGGGCGTCGCCTCTGGATCACCCATGGGGACTACTTTGATGGCGTGGTGCAGTACGCCAAATGGATAGCCTATTTGGGTGACACCCTATATGGCCTGGCGCTCAACTTAAACCGCTACCTCAATAAAGTCCGCGCCCGAATGGGCTTGCCCTATTGGTCTTTGTCTGCTTACCTGAAGCAAAAAGTCAAAAAGGCAGTGAATTTTGTCAGCGATTTTGAGGTTGCGGTTGCCAATGAAGCCCGCCGTCAAGGCTTTCAGGGTGTGGTGTGCGGCCATATTCACCGAGCCGAAATTCGCGAAATCGATGGCATTTTGTACTGTAATGACGGAGATTGGGTGGAGAGTAGAACCGCACTGGTTGAGCATTTTGATGGGCGTCTAGAACTTTTGCATTGGCAGGGGGAGTCGGCAGAACAGCCCAGAGCCCAACTGGCTCAAATGCAACCTGTCACGGCTTGAGCCCTCTGCAAGGTGTGGCACAGATAAAATGTCAAAAATATGACAACTTTAGCTGCCCCGCCTTCCCTCGAAGACCTTGAGTCCCTTGAATTACTAGATAGAGACCAGAGCATTCTGGCCTTCAATGAGCGGGTGTTTGATTGGGCATGCAGAACCGATGTCCCGCTTTTGGAGCGTTTGCGTTACCTGTGCATCGTGTCGTCCAACTTGGATGAGTTTTTTGAAGTTCGGGCAGAACCACACCTCATTGCCAAAAAATCACAAGACACCAACGGGGCATATTCAGCCGATTCATTTGACCTGTTGTCAAAGTCGGTTCACGACTTGGTCAACCGTCAGTACAGCCTTTACAACTTAGATTTGTTGCCTGCTTTTGCCAAACACGGCATTCGCATTGTGTCCCACAGCGAGCGTAACAAGGCTCAAACCACTTGGGTACACCAATACTTTCAAAGTGTGGTCAAGCCATTGTTGATACCCGTGGGCTTGGATCCCTCACACCCTTTTCCACAGGTGGCCAACAAGTCTTTGAACTTTATTGTGCGGTTGGGCGGACATGACGCTTTTGGCCGCGAGAACGACATTGCCATTGTCAAAGTCCCCAGGGTTCTGCCCCGATTGATTCGTCTGCCAGAGCGTTTAACTTCTCGTGGCGCGTTGTTTGTGTCTTTGTCCAGCGTGGTGCGCTCCCATTTGAACGAATTGTTCCCGGGGCGCGATGTAGGGCAGTTCTCACAGTTTCGAGTCACCCGACACTCCGATTTGGCGGTGGATGAGGAAGACGTTAAAAACCTCAGAACTGCTCTGCGGCAAGGCCTGCAACACCGTCACTATGGTCATGCGGGGCGGTTGGAGGTGTCGGCGGGTTGTTCAGACTATTTGTGTGAGTTTTTGCTCAAGCAGTTTGATTTGCCCGAAGGCGCTCTGTACCGCGTGCCCGGCCCAGTCAACTTGGTTCGCATGGGGCAGCTGGTGGATTTGATCGATGAGCCCAAACTGCGATTTAAGCCTTTTGCGGCGTCCACTCATACAAAGCTCCAACACGAACACAGTATTTTTAAGAAGCTGCAAGAGGGCGATGTGCTCCTGCACCAGCCTTACGAGAGCTTTGAGGTGGTGTTGCAGTTTCTCCGCGAGGCTGTAAATGACCCCGACGTGATGGTCATCAAGCAAACCATTTACAGAACGGGATCCAGCTCAGAATTGATGGATCTGCTGCGGCTAGCTGTCGCGCGTGGCAAAGAGGTGACGGTGGTGCTGGAGCTCAAAGCCCGTTTTGATGAAGAAACCAACATCAATTGGGCCGACAAAATGGAATCCATTGGGGTTCAGGTGCTTTATGGCGTGGTGGGGCTTAAAACCCACGCCAAAATGATGCTTGTGACCCGCAAAGAGGGCGCGACTTACAAGCGTTACGCCCACTTGTCTACAGGTAACTACAACCCAATCACCGCACGGTTTTACACCGACTTCAGTTACCTCACCGCCAACAGCGCCTTAACTGCAGATATTGAGCACGTGTTCACACATTTGGCGGGGCAAAGCCGGTTGGCGCGTTTGAATCACCTCTGGGTTGCACCGTTTTATTTGCACCGCAGATTGGTTGAAAAAATTGAACACTTAGGTGAGCGTGCTGCGGCTGGTGTGCCTACGCGCATCGTGGCCAAAATGAACGCTTTGACCGACGAGCTCATCATCCGAGCGCTCATGAAGGCTTCTTTTCAAGGCGTTGAGATTGATTTGATTGTTCGCGGGGCCTGCATGTTGCCCGCGCAAGTGGCGGGCTTGACCCACCGTATCAGGGTGCGCTCGATCATTGGGCGGTTTTTAGAGCATGCGCGGGTGTTTTACTTTCGTGAGGGCGACGACATTAGCCTTTACCTATCCAGTGCAGATTGGATGAACCGCAATATGTTGCGCCGCGTTGAACTGGCTTGGCCCGTGCTCGACCCCAAATTACAGCAACGCATCATTGACGAGTGTTTGGTTGCTGAAATGATGGATACCGAAAATGCTTGGGAATTGCTGCAAGACGGTAAATACCACAAGGTGCGCCTCAAACCCGGCCAAAAATCGGTCAGTGCGCAAAATGCGCTCATGAATTTGCACCAGTTAAGAGAAATGAATGTGCATCACCATAAGGAACAAGAGGGGGCATAACCATGGATCTGGTTTTATGGCGTCATGCTGAAGCTCAAGAGTGGGGGGAGGGTTGTGACGACATGGC
>CAMAWQ010000106.1 GCA_945862005.1 Hylemonella gracilis
TCTTGTCCATCCAATTTCACTGTGCCGGACGTGGGGGTGTCGAGCCCGGCAATGATGGACAGCAAGGTGCTCTTGCCCGAGCCCGAGGCCCCGACAATGGCCACGGTTTGCCCGGCAGGCACCGCAAACTCAATATCGCGCAAAATATCTAAAGTTCCTGTGGAGTCTGTGACCGTCTTGCAGACCTTCTCCACGGCAATAATGATCTCTGACATAAGGCCTTCTTTGTTTCAACGCTACTGTATCGCAGCCCTCACGCTGCTGTGGGCCCTAGGTTCACCCTTGTGTGCACTTGCACAAGGCGCTACGCCACAAGCCACAATTGTCGTGCTTGGCGACTCTTTAAGTGCTGAGTATGGTCTTGAACGCGGCACCGGCTGGGTGGCCTTGCTGGCCAAACAAGCGCCTAAGCACCGTGTGGTGAACGCCAGTATCAGCGGCGACACCACTTCGGGAGGCCTCAGCCGCCTGCCCAGCGTGCTGAGACAACACCGCCCCCATGTGGTGGTGATTGAACTGGGCGCCAATGACGCGCTGCGGGGTTTGCCCTTAAACGCCACCCAAGACAACCTCACGCGGATGGTGAGCACGGCCCAAGAAGCCGGTGCGCGCGTGCTGCTGTTGGGGATGCAGGTGCCGCCCAACTACGGGCCCGATTACACCCAAAAATTTGCAGCCCTCTTTAAGCAGGTCGCGCGCTCCCAAAACGTGCCCTTGGTGCCCTTTTTTCTGCAGGGTGTGGCAGATGCGCCTGACGCTGCACAAATGTTTCAGGCCGATCGCATCCACCCCAATGCATCAGCCCAAGCGCGCATGCTGCATAACGTGTGGCCTGAACTCCAAAAATTGTTGCCCCGATGAGCCTTAAATCGATGCCAGCCACCGAAGTTGTGGAGCGCTTGGATCAGTTTGACATCATCATTGACGCCCGCAGCGAAGACGAGCATGCCCTTGACCGCCTGCCCCATGCCTTGAACTGGCCGACCTTGAACAACGCCGAACGTATTGAGGTGGGCACCCTTTACAAACACAACGCGTTTGAAGCTAAAAAATTGGGTGCGGCACTAGCAGCGCGCAACATCAGCCAGCATATTCAACAGCAGGTGATGGACAAGCCCAAGACTTGGCAGCCGCTGCTGTATTGCTGGCGTGGCGGCAAACGAAGTGGCTCTTTGGCTTTGGTCTTGAGTGAAATTGGGTTTAAGGTCACCCTGATTGAAGGAGGCTACAAAGCGTTTAGACAAGCCATGCTCCAAGACTTGGTTCAGAAAGTGCAGCACTTTTCTTGGCACGTGGTGTGTGGCACCACGGGGTCTGGAAAAACCCGTTTGTTGAAAGCCCTGGCCCAAGCAGGCGCACAGGTGCTGGATTTGGAGGCACTGGCCCACCACCGCAGCTCGGTACTGGGCGCTTTGCCTGGCATTGCGCAACCGTCTCAAAAACAATTTGACATGCGCATTTGGAATGCCCTGCGCTCCTTAGACCCGACAAAACCTGTGTTTGTGGAGAGTGAGAGCAAAAAGGTGGGCAATGTGGCTGTACCTGAGGCCCTGATTTTGGCCATGCGAAGCGCACCCTGCCTGAACTTAGAGCTCCCTGTAGAAGAGCGTGTGAGCTTGCTGATGGAAGACTACGAACACTTCGTGCTCAATACCGATGCCTTTTGTGAGCGGCTCGAGACCCTGACCCCTTTGCGCGGCAAAGAGGTGGTGCAGCGCTGGATGCAACAAGCTCAGCAGGGGCAACTCGATACCGTAGTGCGCGAACTGCTCATCAGCCATTACGACCCGGTGTACCTGCAGTCCATGCAACGCAACTTTGCGCAATTTGATCAAGCCCAAGTGCTAACGCCCCAAAACCGCTCACAACAGGCCATGGCTGAGCTGGCCCAGAGCCTCACCTACAAAGAGTCGGTCAGCGAAACGCCAAATTAAAAGCTTGGTCCAAATCGGCTTGAAGGTCTTGCACGTTTTCAAAACCGGTTGAAAAACGCAACACATGGCCACGTTGCAGGTGCTCAGGCCATATCTCTCGCATCGTTTGCAACTGATAAGGCACCACCAAGCTGACCGGTCCACCCCAGCTGTACCCTATTTTGAAGAGCTTTAAGCTGTTGCAAAAGGCATCCACTTGGTCTTGGCTGAATGAGCTGCTAAGGACCACACTAAACAGTCCAGCTGCCAAATCTGAACGCCCACACACAACCCGCCAGTGCTCATGCCCAGGAGAACCCGGCAGGGCCGGATGCAACACCTGCAACACCTCAGAGCGGTTTTGGCACCACTTTGCCAAGGCCCTTGCCGTTTGGTCTTGAGCTCGGTACCGCAGCTCTATGCTGGGTAAAGAACGCAAGATGGCCTCTACATCGTTGCCGCCCACCCCCAGACCCAAGCGCATGTGGCTCAATTTGAGCTTGAGGTGCAAGGTAGGGTCTTGGGTGCTGATACTGCCCATCAAGACATCGCCACCCCCGCTGGGGTATTTGGTGAGCGCATGGGTGGTGATATCTACACCCCAATCGGGCTCCAGAGCAAAAGGCGCAAATGCCAACCCTGCGCCCCAGGTGTTATCTAAAGCGCACCACACATCAGCTCGTTTGCACAGGCGCACCAACTCCACCAGGTTGGGGAACTCCATAGTCACCGAGCCTGCAGCCTCCAACCAGACCAACCGGGTTTTAGGACCGATGCGTCGCTCTAAATCGGCTGGGTCCATGGGGTTGTAGATGTGGTGTGTGATGCCCCAGTTTTGAAGCTCACCCCCTGCCAGAGCCTTGCTAGGGCCATAGCAGTTATCAGGAATCAGCACCTCGTCGCCAGACTTCAATAAGGCCAGGTTGACCGTTGCTATGGCCGACAGCCCGCTGGGCACCAACAGGCACTGGGCGCCACCCTCGAGCTCGCACAAACGCTCTTCCAGCAAAAACGTGGGGGGGGTGCCGTGCAAGCCGTAGGTGTAGCCAGTTTTTTCTTTCCAGTCGCTGGCTCTGAGGTCTTGCGCCGTCTCAAAGTAAATGGTGGACGCTTTGTAAATGCCGGGTTGTGGCGCTGCAAAAGGCTCAGGGGGCTGATAGGGGTGGTGGATCAGTCGGGTGCTGCGGCCAGACATGTCACACCTTCCATTTGGCTAGCAATTCATCAGGTTTCAGGCGGTCGTAGCCTTCAAAGGGCTGGTGGATCCAAGGGCTGGTGGGCAAATGCTCCACAGAATAATCAGAGTCAAAGGTCGATTTGCCCTTGGTCCAAATAACGGCACTTTTAAGTTCCACGATGGCGGGGTACTTGTGCCGAAGCTCTTTGATCACAGCTTCCATGGTAAAGCCGGTATCGGCCAAGTCATCTACCAACAAAACCTTACCTGCAATCTCGCCACGTGGGGTGGTGATGTAACGGGCAATATCAAGCTGACCTTGTTCGGTACCCGCCTGAGCACGGTAAGAGCTCGTGGACATGATGGCCAAAGGTTTATCAAAAATGCGCGACAAAATATCGCCTGGCCGCAAGCCCCCGCGGGCCAAACACAATATGGTGTCGAACTCCCAACCTGAGCGGTGCACCTTCAGGGCGAGCTTTTCAATCAGGTTGTGGTATTCCACATAGCTCACATAAAGGTGCTTGCCGTCTTCGGTCAACATGTGGGCGCTCCTAATGGATAAGGCAATACAGGGTCAGGCAATAAAGGGGTGCCGCATCATGATGGTGTGCTCCCGATCCGGACTGGTTGAAATGATGTGGATGGGCACGCCCGTGACCTGCTCTATGCGCTGCAAATAAAAACGGGCATTAAACGGCAACTGTTCGTAACGCGTCATGCCCACTGTGCTATCGGTCCAGCCAGGCAGGGTTTCGTAAATGGGGATGCAGCGCGAAATATCGTCCGCCCCCATGGGCAAGATGTCAATCTCTTCGCCATCCAGTTCATAGCCGGTGCACAGTTGCAGCTCTTCAATGCCATCCAGCACGTCAAGCTTGGTGATGCACAAACCACTAAGTCCATTGACCTGAGCTGAGCGTTTGAGCAAGGCCGCATCAAACCAGCCGCAGCGGCGCGAGCGGCCTGTGGTGGTGCCTTTTTCAGCGCCCACAGTGCTCAAATGAAAACCTGGAGTGCCGGGTGTAGACCAATCGAGCTCGGTTGGAAAAGGCCCGCCCCCGACCCGAGTGCAATAGGCCTTGGTAATGCCCAAGATGTAGTGCAACAAGCCCGGGCCCACACCCGAACCAGCGGCGGCATTACCCGCCACGCAGTTGCTGGAAGTGACATAAGGGTACGTGCCGTGGTCCACGTCCAGCAAGGTGCCTTGGGCGCCTTCAAACAACAGGTTATCTCCGTCGCGGTGGGATTGGTTGAGCTCGCGGGACACATCAGCCATCATGGGTTTGAGCAGTTCC
>CAMAWQ010000107.1 GCA_945862005.1 Hylemonella gracilis
ACCAAAATAGAGTGCTTTAGGCCGCGCTTGACCCCATAACTGCCACCCACATCCACATCAAAGTGCACCCGAACAGCATTGCCTGGCAAGCGCAGGGCTTTGGCCAACTGATCAGGAAACTTGGGCATTTGAATGGACGCCCAAACATCCAAAACCCCTGTGGCGTCGCTCCAGTTGCAAGCCACAGCAAACGTTTCAATGGGGACGGTGGCGTTTCGCGCCCAACGCACGCGGTAGCTGATGCGATGCTCGCATTGTTCAAAGGCCTCATCCACTTTGCCCCATACAAACTTGCGATGAAAAATGACATTGCTGCCGTGGGCGGGATGCACCAGTGTCGCATTGGGTTCAATAGCAGCTTCGGGGTCCATGATGTGGGGCAGGGTTTCATACTCCACCACCACCAATTCGGCCGCGTCTTCGGCCAAGGCACGGGTATCGGCCACCACAGCCGCCACCCATTCGCCTGCGTAGCGGGCAATGTCTGAGGCCATTGCAAAGCGCTTAACTTGTGGGGCATCTACCCCGGGCAAAACTGCGTCGGTAGCCTGAGAGAGCTCGGTGCCGGTTACCACGGCATGAACACCTGGCAGCGCCAATGCGGCAGAGGTATCCACCTTAACAATGCGAGCATGGGCATAGGGGCTCGCCACCAAAGCCACATGCAACATGCCGGGGACCTGAATATCAGCGGCATAACGGCCTTGCCCCAATACAAACCGTTTGTGCTCTACCGCACGCCGGTGTTTACCCACATATTTAAATGGACTCACGTGCATCCCCTTGCGTGGTGGCATACATGACTGCATCCACAATTTGTTGATAGCCCGTACAACGGCATAAATTGCCGCTTATGGCATCACGCACTTGCGCCTCCGTGGGCTGCGGGTGTTGCGCCAACAAGGCAGTGCAGGCAATCAACATGCCTGGGGTGCAATACCCACATTGGAGGCCATGCTTTTCACAAAAGGCATCTTGCAACTTGGACATCTGGCCACGCTCGGGTGCCAAGCCCTCTACAGTGGTCACACGTTGATGATTTGCTTGCACGGCCAATATGCAGCAAGAACGGACGGGGGCATCGTCGAGCAATACAGCGCAAGCACCGCAAACGCCATGCTCACAGCCCATATGCGTGCCCGACAAACCGAGGTCTTCTCTTAGAAAATCGAGCAAGGTTGTTCTGGGTTCAACATCGCGCTGAACAGCGGCACCATTGACCACCAGTTGAATGGTTTTTTTGAAGTTCATGAGTTGAGTACCAAAGGGCAAATCGAAATTGGTTAAAAGAGCGGTATCAGTGGGTACTGAACGACTTGCATGCCGACTGATATGCCTTCCACAAAACGCGATTTAATAACACCGCTGCCAAATGCTGGCGGTAATCGGCGTTGGCATGAATATCTGTACCAGGCTGACAGCGGCTGGCCGCCAAGTGCGCCAGTTCTCGGGCTGTTTCTTCGTTGAGGGTTTGACCCTGCATTTGCACCGCCAAGTCAGAAAACACCAGGGGCGTGCCGTCCACACCACCCACCCCAAAGCTCAGGCGAGTCAACTTACCATGAGCATCCACTTGCAATTGGCAAGCCGCAGAGGCCATTGCAAAGTCGCCATGACGAATGGCGGTTTCTTCAAAACCGCTGGCTATCCCTTCGCCTGTCCATATCGGCCAATCGATGTAGGTTAAGCATTCATCCTCAGCCAAGGCGGTAAACATGGGGCCCAAAAAGAAATCGTGAGCAAGCACTGAACGCACACCCCCCGATGCACTTTCGAGCTGCATATTGGCGCCCAGAACCAAACTGGCCAAAGGCAATTCAGCTGAAGGGTCTGCATAGGACAAACTCCCACCCACCGTGCCGCGGTTGCGCGTTTGCTGGTGCCCCACCCAATGCAAAGCCTGAGCCACCAAAGGGAGCGCCTTAAACAACTCAGCACTATGCTCCACGGTACTTTGTCTGACGCCAGCCCCGAGGGTGACACGGTCTGAGTGCAGCTGAAATTGCTTGAGTTCCGATATGTGGTCAATATCCACCAGGCAGACAGGTCGGGCCAGGCGCATCGCCATCATAGGCACCATGCTTTGACCGCCTGCAATCAATTTGGCCTCTCCACCCCATTGGCTCAAAAGCTCTAACGCATGCTGCACATGGTTTGCACGAACATAATCAAACGGGGCAGCTTTCATGGATTTGTTCCTTGATCAGTTGCTCGACAAACCGTTGAGCAACTTCGGCAAAAGCGCCAATAATAGTCAGTTCTATACACCCCATTAAAAAATGAGCACCTTAAATTCTTCTACTTACCCTGATTTGCAAGACCATTTGCAGGCCCTTAAACAGCGCGGTTTGCTGCAGGTGGTTGATCGGCCCATAGACAAAGACTCTGAATTGCATCCTTTGGTTCGCTGGCAATTTGTGGGGGGCATGGACGAACGCGAGCGCAAAGCTTTTTTATTTACAAACATCGTCAATGCACAAGGCCGCCGCTATGACATGGCTGTAGTGGTGGGTGCACTGGCAGCCAACCGCGAAATTTACAGCGTGGGTATGGGCGCACCAGTGGAAGATATTCAAAAAAGATGGGATCAGGCCATTGCACACCCCGTTCCACCCAAAAAGGTAGAGCAAGCCGTTTGCCAAGAGGTGGTGCACCTGGGGGACCACTTATTAGGCGAAGGTAAGGGGCTTGATATGTTGCCCATACCGGTTTCCACACCGGGCTTTGACAGTAGTCCCACCCTTACAGCCACCAACGTCATTACCAAAGACCCAGAAACCGGCGTGCAAAACATGGGCACCTACCGTTGCGCTCTAAAAGCATCGGACCGCATGGTGGTGCGAATGGCTACCCGCGTGGGCGGCGCGGGTGGATACCTGCATTACCAAGCTTGGAAAAAAGCAGGGCATAAAACCATGCCGTGTGCTGTGGTGCTGGGGTGTCCGCCCTACGTGGCTTTTATGGGCCCGCAAAAGCTGCCGATTGGCGTGGATGAGTTTGACGTGGCTGGCGGCTTGGCTGGCGCACCTATAGAAATAGTTCAAGCACGCACCGTTGCACTGAATGTTCCCGCTCAAGCCGAGATCGTGATTGAGGGCTTGATTGACTTGGAGTTTTTAGAGCCCGAGGCCCCTTTTGGGGAGTCACATGGTCACGTGGCGCTCGAAGAATTCAACCTGCCCATGAAAATCACAGCCATCACGCACAGGCTCAAACCTGTGATTCCCTCTTACTTGAGCCAGGTAGCCCCCAGCGAGTCAAGCGTGATCAAGCGTGTTGCCTATGAACCCCTGTTTTTATCGCACCTTAAAAACAACCTGAGCATCCGTGGTGTTCAAAGGGTGTCGCTGCATGAGCCCTTAACGGGTTTGCTGCGCGTGACCATCATCACCGTGGAGCACAACACCCCTAAAACTGAAGTTTGGCGGGCGCTTTATGGTGCCGCCTTCTTTAAAGGCGACTGCGGAAAAATTTGTATCGCCGTGAACGATGACATTGACCCCGACAACTCTGACGCCCTCATGTGGGCGATGGCTTACCGCATGAACCCCGTTGAAGATGTGCAAACACTGGCCCACCGAGGTCAGGGGCATGGACCCAAGCGCGAAAACGACGGCGAGGAGGACTCCACCTTATTGATGGATGCCACAATGAAAAGTGCAATGCCCCCCTTGGCTCTGCCCACTCGTGAGTACATGGAACGCTCTAAACAAATATGGGAAGAGCTCGGCCTGCCTAAGCTGCGCCCACAAGCCCCATGGTTTGGTTACACATTGGGCGACTGGTTACCCCAATGGGACCAAGCCGCCAAACGCGCGGCTACTGGTCAATACCTTGAAAACGGCCTGATCAGCGCCAAGCAAGTTCGCAACGATGTAAAGGCCGAATCCAAGTTTCGGCCAGACGAGGCTTGAGCTCCATGAACAAACGATTGATCGTAGGCATCAGTGGCGCCTCTGGCATTGCGTATGGCGTGCGCATACTGCAAGTGTTGCAAGGCTCTGGCATTGAAACGCATTTGGTGATGAGCGAATCTGCACGCATGACTTTGACCACCGAACTCGATATGAGCGTGAAAGAAGTTGAGGCCTTGGCCAGCGAGGTCCATCAAGCCAAGAACATCGGTGCCACCATTTCCTCTGGCTCATACAGAA
>CAMAWQ010000108.1 GCA_945862005.1 Hylemonella gracilis
GGCGTGCAAGGTACATTTGACGCCAACGGCAACGCCACTGCAGCTGGCTGGTTGGGTGGCGGTACATCGACCGTTCGTCAATCCAACGCCATTGTGTACTCCACACCTTCTTTCAGCGGCTTCTCTGCCGCAGTTGAGTTGGGTTTTGCCGAGGCTGCACAAGGTGGTTCGACTAACGTGACCGGCAACGCTGGAAACACAACTGCTTTTGGCTTGACCTACGCCAATGGTCCTTTGACTGTCAAGGCTGCTTCCGAAACAATCAAATTGGCTAGGTTGTCGTACACAGCACCAGGTGTTGTCCCAGCTGTTGCTGCAACTCCTACTGAAACATACATGAGCGATGCATTGGCTAGCCGTAAAGCTACCAGCATTGGCGCTTCCTATGATCTGGGCGTTGCCAAGGTCATGGCTGTTTCCACTTCCGCCAAAGCTGGTTTAACTGACAAGGGTGAAGTCAAGACCAGTAACTTTGGTGTGAGCGTGCCAATGGGTGCCATCACTTTGAACGCTACTGTCAGCAATGGCAAGTACATCGACAGCGGCGCAGCTTCTGTTAAGACAAATGGCTACCAATTCGGCGCCAACTACAGCCTGAGCAAGCGTACAACCGCTTATGCGTTGATGGGTCAGGGCAAAAACAAGGCGGCTACAGCCACCAAGCACGACACATTTGCAATGGGCGTTCGCCACACTTTCTAATCCCACGCTGTCGTCAGACAGCCTGAGATTTTGAAAAATGAAACCCACCGTGGCAACACGGTGGGTTTTTTTTGTGCAAGGTCAAAGTTACAGTGACCAAGAGGCCGCTTTTTTTGGGGCTGAGTCGGGTAAAAATGGCAACATTTTGGCGCGGCGTCACGGTCTTGAAACATGGGCGCACGACCATGCTACTTTTACGCGAGGATCACCATGAACCAATTGACAGGTTTTTTCAGCCCAAATGCCCAGACGCTCCACTTGCAACTGTCGCGCCGCCGGGTGTTGGCTTCTGCAGCTGCAGGGGGACTGTTGCTGGCCACAGGCGCACGCGCTGCAGGCTACCCCGACAAGGCGATCAAGATCATCGTGCCTTTTGCGCCCGGCGCGGGGACGGACGCCATGGGCCGTTTGCTGGCGCAAAAGTTGGGTGAGCTGCTCAATGTGTCTGCGGTGGTAGAGAACAAAACCGGCGCCTCGGGTGCGATTGGTGCACAGTTTGTGGCCCAAAGCCCGGCCGATGGCTACACCTTGTTGTTGGCGGCAGCGCCCTACACCACGGTGCCCGCCGTGCTGCCCACCGCGGGCTACGACCCTTTGAGCAGTTTCACCAACATCAGCATGGTGGCGCAAGGCCCCTTGATGTGGGCTTGCAACAAAGATTTGCCAGTGAGCAATTTGGCCGAATTGGTGGCTTATGCCAAAACACGGCCAGGCCAACTCAATTACGGATCGGCGGGCGCGGGGGGCATCAACCATTTGGTGCTGGAGCAACTCAAGGCGCAGCAGGGTATTTCGATTGTGCACATCCCCTATCGGGGCATTGCACCTGCGACGGTGGACTTGATGGGTGGGCAAATTCATGTGCTGACGGGCACGATTCCGGCATTGGCCCCTTTGGTGCGTGATGGCCGCATCAAGGCGCTCGCGGTCACAACAGGGCAGCGGCACCCCATGTTTCCTCAAGTGCAGGGACTGGCCGAGCAAAATCTGGCCAGCCTGAGCGCCTTGAACTATTTTGGTTTGGTGGCCCCCAAAGGCACACCCAACGAGGTGGTGGAACGCCTGAACCAGGCCTTGCAGCGCGTGACGGCGATGCCCGATGTGCAGGCGCGTTTGAAGAACGACGCCCTGGAAACCGCGCCATCAGGCGTGGCTTACATGGACAAGTTCATCCGCAGCGATTTGACAGGCTGGCAAAAAGTGGTCCGCCATCAGGGCATCAAAATCGACGCTCTTTGAGCGCAGGACACCCGCCACCCCACGGGTACAAAAGGGCGGCATTTGCCAAAGGGCAGTGCCGCTCGAAAACGCAGAGGGTGTCTGTCTCTTCAGCGTTACTGCTGCGGCACCCCGGCCTTTTGAATCACCTCGGTCCATCGCTTGATGTCCGAGTCCAGCAATTGGGCCAATTGCGCCGCTGTGCTCGATTGCGCCTGCACATTGAAACCAGCCAAGCGCTGCACCATGGCGGGGTCGGCCAACACTTTGACGACCTCTGCGTTGAGTCGGCTGACCACGCTTGCAGGGGTTTTGCCCGGCGCCGCCAAAGCGTTCCACGACGACACATTGAAGTTGCTCAGGCCCGGCAGCTCACGGACCACGGGCACTTGGGGCTGGTCTTTGGGGCGGTTGGCACCCATCACACCCAGCAGTCGCACGGCTTTGGCATTGATCTGGGGCTTGAGCGGGCCGAGAATTTCTACCACCACATCGACCTGGCCACCGCGCAAGGCGTTGATGACAGCGGGTGTGCCGTTGTAAGGAATGATTTGGGCAATCAGGTTGGCTTGGGTGCGGAGCAACTCGGCGGCCAAGTGTTGGGTGCTGCCGATGTTGATGGTGCCGATGTTGAGCTTGCCGGGGTTGGCGCGGCCAAAGCTGATGAGTTCGGCCAGTGTTTTGTAGGGTGAGGATTCGGGCACGGCGATGGCGATGTCGAACAAGCCCAACAAGGACACTGGCGCAAAGTCGGTACGCGGGTTGAAGGGCAAGGCCTTGAACAGGCCCGCACTCACGGCGGTGCCATTGGACATGAGCAGCAAGGTGTGGCCATCGGGCTCGGCCTTGGCCACCAGTTCGGCCGCGACGATGCCGCCCGCGCCAGGTCGGTTGTCAATGACAACCGGTTGCCCGAGGTTGATGGACAGTTGTTGAGCGACCGCACGCGCCGTCAAGTCAGCCACACCCCCGGCCCCAAAAGGCACCACGATGCGCAAAGGTTTGGAGGGGAAAGTGGGCTGTGCCCAAGCCAGGTTGGATAACCCTGCGGACAAAAGGGCGGTGCTGATCAGGTGACGGCGATTTAACATGTGCTCATCTCAAAATAAGTTTTGACCCCACATGATAAGACTTGATGCAACACAGCTTCGTTGGGTGAGTTTGATGGGGCTGATCTTGGGTGGTTTTATTTTGACGGGTTGTGCCCACCGTGCGGCCCCCTCACCTGAAGACAAGCCACCACAGGTCTTTCGTCAGTTGCCTTTGCATTTCAGTGCGCAAGACAAGTCGCAGTGGCAAGCCATGCGCTTGCCCGGCAAGTTGCTCACCGCCTACCGTGTGGCCCCGCAAGGCTCGCGTCAAGCCTTGCTGGCCGAAGCCGCTTCCTCGGCCAGCATGTTGAGGCAAGCCTTGCACATCGCCCCTGACCAATTGGGCGCATTGCAGTTTGATTGGCGAATTGATGGGCTCATCTCAGGCGCAGACATGCGCCAGCGCGATGCGGAAGACTCGCCCGTGCGCCTGATTTTGGTGTTTGAGGGCGACCGGCAGCGCTTTTCGGCGCAAAACAATCTGCTCAGCGAATTGACTCAGAGCCTGACGGGTGAGCCACTGCCCTACGCCACACTGATGTACGTGTGGTGCAACGACTGCCCGGCCGAGTCGGTCATCGTCAACCCCAGAACCGACCGCATCCGCAAACTGGCCTTGGAGTCGGGTGCTGACCGAGTGGGGCAGTGGTTGCGTTACCGACGCGACATTCGGGCTGATTTTAAAAAAGCCTTTGGTGAAGAGCCCGGGGCCTTGCTGGGGCTGGCCATCATGACCGACACGGACAACACCCGCAGCACCACGCGTGCCTGGTACGGCGCGATCCGTCTGGATTGAGTGCCCCAGTCCGGTGCGCGACAGCGCATTTGGGGGAATTCCCTGCCTCGCAGGTGGGCCTAAATGTTGCATAGTATGCAATTCTGTACATGAAACTCTACGAACGAGGTGACTTGAATGAAAACTGAAAAATCTGCAGCCTTTGGTACGACGCTCTTGACGGCTTCCTTGTTGATGGCTGGGGTCTTGATGGCCCCATCGGTCAACGCCAAAACCTTCAAATGGGCCAGCGCAGGTGAAATTTCCACTTGGGACATCCATTCGCAAAACAATGCCCTTCAAAACGGCTTGCATGCGGCCGTTTATGA
>CAMAWQ010000109.1 GCA_945862005.1 Hylemonella gracilis
TTGCACCAATTTGCAGCTCTGTGAACTGCTGGCGGTGACCTTGACGTTTCTGATAGTGCTTACGACGACGCATTTTGAAAATGCGCACTTTGTCGTGCTTGCCGTGAGCCACCACAGTGGCTTTAACCGTTGCACCGGACACCAAGGGCGTGCCCACCTTGAGTTCGCCGCCGCTACCGACAGCCAACCCGTGGTCGATCACAATCTCTTGGCCTACGTCCGCAGCAATCTGTTCTACTTTAATTTTTTCGCCAGCAGCAACACGATATTGTTTGCCACCGGTTTTTATGACCGCGTACATGTTGACCTCTTTTGTAAAAGAATCTGCAGACGGATTTCCGCAGAGCCCAACATTCTATCAGCTTGGCATCAAAATGTCATTTTTCTGCACTATGCAGCCTAACTGGACAAATTTGTCCCCAAGCTTCGGTAGACTTGATCAAAATTTTCATCCAATCCCACTGTGATTTCACAACCGTACTCCCAACCTTTAGCCCTGATTTCTGCTGACATGCAAGAGGTGGATCGGGTCATTGCGGATCGGCTGAACTCTGGCGTGCCGTTGGTGGCGCAGGTGTCGCAATACATTATTGCGGCGGGTGGCAAACGCTTGCGTCCGGCCCTGCTGCTGCTCACCAGCGCAGCACTTGGGCACCAGAGTGACAACCGCCACCTGCTGGCCGCGGTAGTGGAGTTCATCCACACCGCCACACTGCTGCACGACGATGTGGTGGATGAATCTACCCTCAGACGCGGTAACCCCACTGCCAACACCGCTTTTGGCAACCCCGCCAGCGTGTTGGTGGGGGACTTTTTGTACTCGCGCTCATTTCAAATGATGGTGCAAGCCCAAAACTTGCGCATTATGGAAGTGTTGGCTGAGGCCACCAACGTGATTACCGAAGGCGAAGTTCTACAACTCATGAACATGCACAACGCCCAGCTGGACGAGGCGGGTTACTTGCGCGTCATTCGCTCTAAAACTGCTAAATTGTTTGAAGCCAGCGCCCGTGTAGGCGCGGTTTTGGCTGGTGCACCAGAAGCCATCGAAACCGCTTGCGCCCAATATGGACAAGCGTTGGGCACAGCGTTTCAGGTCATTGACGACGTGCTGGACTACGCTGGAGACGCCGCAGTCATGGGCAAAAGCCTAGGCGACGACCTGCGCGAAGGCAAAGTCACCCTCCCCCTGATTGCCGCCATGCAACGCGGCTCACCTGCCCAGCGCCAACTCATTCAACACGCCATTGAACAGGGCTCTGTTGACAGCTTGAGTAACGACATTGACATTGTGAACAGCACCGGCGCACTAGATGTGGCACGCGAAGCCGCCGCAGCTGAAGCACGTAAAGCTGAAGCCTGCGCACAGATACTGCCAGCCTCGACCCACAGGGACGCTTTAGTGCACCTCGCACAACAGCTTTTGGAACGTCAAATCTAGGCAACTTGATCCAAGTTCTCATCGTTTTAACGACTAAGAACTGCCACAAACCTCAGCCAAGATAGGGGGTAGATTCATTTTTCTACCGATCTTTTATGGCTGTTGCTGCCTCCCCCACCCGCCTTAATGCCCCAGTTGCTTTGCCTGGCTTGGGCAGAGCCCTCGTTCAGGCGGGCATGTTGGATCAACAAGCAGCTGAAGCCATTTTTCAGCGGGCTGAAGATCAGCGCACCAGCTTTATCGCCGAACTTACGGGGTCTGGGGCTTTGTCAGCTTACGAGCTGGCTCATAAGGTATCTGAAGCCTTTAGTACGCCGCTGATTGATTTAGACGCAGCTGCGCCGCAAAAGCTGCCCAAAGACCTGTTGGACGCCAAGGTGTGTGCAGAGCTGGGTGTGTTGGTTCTAAGCAAACGTGGCAACCGCTTGATGGTGGCCACGGCTGACCCGTCGGACCAAACCGCGGCAGAACGCATCAAGTTTGCAAGCGGACTGCAAGTGGATTGGGTGATCGCTGAGTACGACAAACTTTCTCGCTGGGTGGATATGTTGGCCAAATCCACCGCCGAAGTGCTGGACTTTATGGTGGGCGACGACGTGCTGCTGGATGAGTTTGCCGCCGACGGCCTCAGCGATGGCCCCACCAGCAACAGCGAAGTAGACGACGCCCCAGTGGTGAAGTTTTTGCAAAAAATGCTGGTGGACGCCATTGGCATGCGGGCCTCTGACCTGCACTTTGAACCTTTTGAGCACCAATACCGCGTGCGGTTTCGCATTGACGGCGAACTGCGCGAGGTGGCCAACCCACCTGTGGCCATTAAAGACAAGCTGGCCTCGCGCATCAAGGTCATTTCCAAGCTGGACATTTCCGAAAAACGCATTCCCCAAGACGGCCGCATGAAGATGAACTTTGGCAAAGACCGTGCTGTGGATTTTCGGGTGAGCACTTTGCCCACGCTCTTTGGCGAAAAAATTGTGATCCGTATTTTGGACTCCAACAGCGCCAAACTGGGTATTGATGCCCTAGGTTACGAGCCTGAAGAAAAAGAACGGCTGCTTAAAGCCATTGCCCGTCCCTACGGCATGGTGCTGGTGACCGGCCCTACTGGATCGGGCAAAACCGTGTCGCTCTACACCTGCTTGAATCTGCTCAACAAACCCGGCGTGAACATTGCCACGGCCGAAGACCCATCTGAAATCAACATGCCGGGTATTAACCAAGTCAATGTGAATGAAAAGGCAGGCCTGACCTTTGCCGCAGCACTGAAGTCTTTTTGACGCCAGGACCCAGACATCATCATGGTGGGCGAGATTCGCGATCTAGAAACCGCCGACATTTCCATCAAGGCGGCTCAAACCGGGCACCTGGTGCTCTCAACCCTGCACACCAACGACGCCCCCGCCACCCTAACGCGCTTGCGCAATATGGGCATTGCGCCTTTCAATATTGCGTCGAGCGTGATTTTGATCACCGCCCAGCGCTTGGCACGGCGTTTGTGCGTGGCCTGTAAAGAGCCCGCTGAGCTGCCCGAATCGGCCTATTTGGACGCAGGATTTGAAAGTCATGAACTCGATGGCAGCTGGGTCAGCTACCGCCCTGTGGGCTGCAGCGCTTGCAACAACGGTTTTAAAGGGCGGGTGGGCATTTACGAAGTGATGCCCATCAGTGAAGACATACAGCGCATCATTCTGCGAGATGGCTCGGCACTCGAAATTGGCGAGCAGGCGCGCAAAGAGGGCGTGCGCAGCTTGCGCCAGTCAGGTCTACACAAGGTCAAACTGGGTTTGACGTCCTTGGAAGAAGTGGTGGCTGTGACCAATGAGTAAAGCCTCTGGCAATAGCAGTGCCGTCTCGTCGGCTCAAACCTTTATATACGAGTGGGAAGGCAAAGACCGCCAAGGCAAGCCCGCTCGTGGCGAAGTCCGCGCCGCCGGAGAAAACCAAGTACAAGCCCATTTGCGGCGTCAAGGCTTTGTTCCCACCAAAATCAAAAAACAGCGGCTGGGTGGTGGTAAGGCCATCAAAGCCAAAGACATTGCGTTGTTCACGCGTCAGCTCGCCACCATGATGCAAGCGGGCGTGCCGCTGCTGCAATCTTTTGACATTGTGGGGCGCGGCCATGCCAACCCCAACGTGGCGCGCCTGCTCAACAACATTCGCACCGATGTAGAAACCGGCTCATCACTGAGCGCAGCGTTTCGCAAGCACCCCCAACAGTTTGACAACCTCTATTGCAACTTGGTGGAGGCGGGCGAGCAGGCCGGTATTTTGGACAAGTTGCTCGAACGTCTGGCCACCTATATGGAAAAAACCGAGGCGATCAAATCCAAAATCAAATCGGCGCTGATGTACCCCATTTCGGTGGTGTTGGTCGCGCTGGTGGTGGTGGCGGTGATCATGATTTTTGTGGTGCCCGCTTTTAAAGAAGTGTTTGCGTCTTTCGGTGCCGATCTGCCCGGCCCCACTCTGAGGGTGATTGCCATGAGTGAGTTTTTTGTGGCGTATTGGTGGCTCATGCTGGGCACTTTGGGTGGAGGCCTTTATGCTTTTATTCAAGCTTGGA
>CAMAWQ010000110.1 GCA_945862005.1 Hylemonella gracilis
ACTCGAACTCGCACAGCTTTCGCCACTACCCCCTCAAGATAGCGTGTCTACCAATTTCACCACGACGGCTTCAACTCGTCGCCCGCATGCCAAGAGGATTTTGCGAATTGGGCAGCCTACGAGTTTACATTGTAAATATGTCTGTCTTAAATGATCCTTTATGTGGGGCTGTTTATTAAAGCCTTAACTAAACACATGGATTTGTTATTTGGTGGGGATTTGACCCGCAGCGCCCGAGCTTGCAGGCACGCTGCCAGCAGGCGCCGGAATGGAGTTGTCAGTTCCCCCAGCAGCAGGCTGGTTACCCGGAATTTGCTGCGCCGCAGCAGGCACAGGCGTATTGACTACCGCACCTTCCAACACGCTGGTGCCGCCAGTAGGCCGCACATTCCCAAAATAAGCCAAAACCAAGGTGGACACAAAAAACACGGCGGCCAAAGCGCCTGTAGTCCGCGATAAAAAGTTGGCGCTGCCCGACGCACCAAATAAGCTGCCCGAAGATCCGCTGCCAAACGCAGCCCCCATGTCGGCACCCTTACCTTGCTGAATCAAAATCAACCCAATCATCACAAGTGCAGACAGCACTTGCACCACCAACAAAATTGTGACCACCACGCTCATATCATCACTCCTAAAACAATTTAAATCCGGCTGACTGCATCTGCATCAGCCAAGATGGACAGAAAATCTGCCGCCTTAAGGGAAGCACCACCAATCAACCCGCCATCAATGCCGGGGGTGGACAACAACAATTTGGCGTTGGCAGCGTTCATGCTGCCGCCGTACAAAATACAAATTCGCTCATGCATGGCTACCGCCGCCTTCAGCTGAGCGCGCAACAAGGTATGCACCTCTTGGGCCTGCTCAGCCGTAGCGGTTTGACCGGTGCCAATCGCCCACACGGGCTCATAGGCCACCACAATTTCGCTCACGCAATGACCGTTGAGCTGAATCACCGCAGCCAGCTGGCGCTTGACCACTTCTGCTGTTTGCCCCGCTTGATGCTCTGACCATGATTCGCCCACACACACAATGGGTGTAATGCCAGCTGCCAGCGCCTTTTGAGCTTTTTGTGCCACCAACTGATCGGTTTCGGCATGGTACTGGCGACGCTCAGAATGGCCCACGATCACGTAACGCGCCCCAACGTCGCGCAACATGGCAGCAGACACTTCGCCCGTGTAGGCACCAGCGTCATGCGCGGACACGTCTTGCGCCCCCAAATCCAAAGACGAATGCTGCAAAAGCCCGGCGCATGGTGCCAAGTACACGGAAGGCACACACACCGCAGCCTGAACGCGCCCAGATGCTTGAGCCTTAGGACAACCTTTCAAAAGGTCTTGAATCAGCGCCGCATTACTAGCGAGGCTACCGTTCATTTTCCAATTGCCCACGATAAGCTTTTGAGGATTGGACTGGGTCATAGTGAGCACGCCATTTACCAAGTCAACACAATTTTGCCAATGTGCTGGTTGGACTCCATAAGGCTGTGGGCCTTTGCAGCTCCGCTGCCAGTGGGGTCTTGCGCATCCTGTGCAGCAAAGGTGGTGTAGATCACCGGCTTGATGGTTCGGTTGGCCAAAAAGGGCCAAACCTGCTCCAAACAAGCTTGGGCAATGCGTTGCTTGAACGCAATGGGGCGCGGACGCAGCGTAGAGCCGGTGATGGTCAGGCGCTTGCGCAACACCAAAGCCGCATTGAACTCCGCCTTAGTACCGCCTTGCACCGCAATAATGACCAGCCGACCATCTTCGGTCAAGCATTCCACCTCTCGGGCGACATAGCTGCCAGCCACCATGTCCAAAATCACGTTCACGCCAGCCCCATCGGTCAGGCGCTTGACTTCTTCTTTAAAGTCTTGCGTTTTGTAGTTGATGGCGTGGTCGGCACCCAATTTGAGGCAGGCTTCACATTTTTCATCGCTGCCGGCCGTGACCAGCACCCGCGCGCCGCGCGCTTTGGCCAGTTGAATGGCGGTGACACCTATGCCGCTGGAGCCCCCTTGAATCAAAAAAGTTTCGCCAGCTTGCAGGGCGGCACGGTCAAATACATTGCTCCACCCCGTAAAAAAAGTTTCAGGCAGAGAAGCCGCTTCGACATCACTCAAGCCTTGCGGGTAAGGCAAGCACTGGGCAATAGGCGCGGTGCAGAGCTGGGCATAGCCGCCACCGGCCACCAAGGCGCACACACGGTCACCCAGCTTCAGCCCGGCTTGCGCCAGTTCTGCCGAATCTCCGCCCACCACCTCACCGGCAACTTCAAGGCCTGGAATGTCTGAAGCGCCCGCAGGCACGGGGTAATGACCGGTGCGCTGCACCACGTCGGGGCGGTTCACACCGCTGGCAGCCACCTGAATCAGCAACTCGCCAGCTTGCGGCTGGGGATCAGGTCGATCCACCAGACGCAAAACCTCCGGGCCTCCAAATGAGGAAATTTCAACGGCTTTCATGGCTTGTCTGATCAGGCATGATCAGCGCCCTCCTGAGGTTGAGGACGGTCCAGCTAGGCCTTCATAGACAACTTGAGACGACCTTTTTCGTCTGTTTCCAAAACCTTGACCTTAACGATCTGGCCTTCGGACAAGTAGTCGGTGACTTTTTCCACACGCTCGTGGGCAATTTGGCTGATGTGCAACAAGCCATCTTTGCCTGGCAACAGATTGACCAAGGCACCAAAGTCCAAGATTTTGGTGATGGGGCCTTCGTACACCTTGCCAATTTCCACTTCAGCCGTGATTTCTTGAATACGGCGCTTGGCTTCGTCTGCCTTGCCGCTATCTGTGGAAGCAATGGTGATGGTGCCGTCTTCGGCAATGTCAATTTGGGTACCGGTTTCTTCGGTCAAGGCACGAATCACAGCGCCGCCCTTGCCAATCACGTCACGGATTTTGTCCGGATGGATCTTCATGGTGTAAAGGCGTGGCGCAAAGTTGCTCACCTCGGTATTGGCTTGGCCCATGGCTTCTTGCATCTTGCCCAAAATGTGCATGCGGGCTTCCTTGGCCTGTGCCAGCGCCACTTGCATGATTTCCTTGGTTATGCCTTGGATTTTGATATCCATTTGCAACGCAGTAATGCCGTTGGTGGTACCAGCCACCTTGAAGTCCATATCTCCCAAGTGGTCTTCGTCACCCAAAATATCGGTCAGCACCGCAAAGCGGTTGCCGTCTTTGATCAGACCCATGGCAATACCCGCCACGTGCGCCTTCATGGGCACGCCCGCGTCCATGAGGGACAAGCAGCCACCGCACACAGAAGCCATGGAAGACGAGCCATTGGACTCGGTGATTTCAGACACCACGCGCAGTGTGTAAGGAAATTCTTCTTTGGTGGGCAGGCAAGCCACCAAAGCACGCTTGGCCAAACGGCCGTGGCCGATTTCGCGGCGCTTGGTGGAACCCATGCGGCCCACTTCGCCGGTGGCAAAGGGAGGCATGTTGTAGTGGAACATGAAGCGGTCTTCAAACTCGCCTGCCAAGGCGTCAATACGTTGGGCATCGCGCTCGGTACCCAAAGTGGTCACCACCAAAGCCTGAGTCTCACCGCGTGTGAACAAAGCCGAGCCGTGGGTACGGGGCAACACACCGTGACGGATCTCGATGGGGCGTACGGTACGAGTGTCGCGGCCGTCAATGCGGGGCTCGCCCGACAAAATTTGGCTGCGCACGATGCGGGCTTCAATTTCAAACAGCAAACCTTCGACCTTGGAGCCGTCCACCACCACACCTTGCTCGGCCAAACCAGCCTTGATAGCGGCATAGGCTTCACGGCAAGCTTGTGTACGTGCTTGTTTGTTGCGAATTTGATATGCCGCACGCAGCTTGTCATCGGCCAAAGCAAGCACTTTGGCGTCTAGGTCGCTGTCTCGGGCAGCAGGTTGCCAGTCCCATGCGGTTTTGCCGCCATCACGAATCAGGTCGTGAATGGCGTTGATGGCCACTTTGCCTTGCTCGTGGCCAAACACCACGGCACCCAACATCACCTCTTCAGAAAGTTGCTGCGCT
>CAMAWQ010000111.1 GCA_945862005.1 Hylemonella gracilis
CCCAAAGTGGCCGATTTGAAGATTTCGGACGATGAGCTGCGCGAGTCCATTGAAACCAACCAGCTCAAACTCATGAAAGAGCGGGGCTCCGACCTGACCATCTTCAGTCCCCGCGCGAGTTTTATGGCGCACCATATTGGCGACTTCAATGTGTCCAGCACTTGGGCGGCCATCTGCAACGAGTTGTGTTTTCGGGTCAGCCAGCTGTTTCCTGATAATTTCATTGGGGCAGCCATGTTGCCGCAAAGTCCGGGCGTGGACCCCAAAACCTGCATTACCGAATTGGAAAAGTGCGTCAAAGAGTATGGATTTGTAGGCATCAACCTCAATCCTGACCCGTCCGGCGGCCATTGGACCAGCCCCCCCTTAACCGACCGCCATTGGTACCCCATTTACGAAAAAATGGTGGAGTACGACATTCCGGCCATGGTGCATGTGTCCACCAGCTGCAACGCCTGCTTTCACACCACGGGCGCGCACTACTTAAATGCGGACACCACGGCGTTCATGCAATGCATTCAGGGCGATTTGTTCAAAGACTTTCCCACCTTGAAATTTGTGATTCCCCATGGCGGCGGCGCAGTGCCTTACCACTGGGGGAGGTTCCGTGGTCTGGCCCAGGAAATGAAAAAACCTTTGCTGACCGAACACGTCTTGAAGAACATCTTTTTTGATACGTGCGTGTATCACCAGCCGGGCATTGATTTACTGACCAAGGTGATTCCCGTGGACAACATTCTGTTTGCATCTGAGATGATTGGTGCTGTAAGAGGCATAGACCCCGAAACCGGTCATTACTACGATGACACCAAACGCTATGTGCATGCCACCCCTAACTTGAATGACGAACAGCGCTTCAAAGTGTTTGAGGGCAATGCCCGCAAGGTGTTCCCAAGGTTGGATGCGGCTTTGAAGGCCAAAGGCCAATAATTTTTTCAGGAGTCTGATTTATGAGCAACACCGTCCATCAAATGGGAATCGTCAAGCGCCACATCGTCCGTGCAGAGGCCGCCGCTTTAGAAAAGTTGTCTCAGTTTGGCGTGGCCACCGTTCACGAGGCTCAAGGTCGCGTAGGCCTCATGAAGCCCTACATGCGCCCCATTTACCCTGATGCGCACGCTTGCGGTACCGCCGTGACCGTGCTTTTGCACCCTGGTGACAACTGGATGCTGCATGTGGTGGCTGAGCAAATTCAGCCGGGTGACATTGTGGTGGCCGCTTGCAGTGCCGATAACACCGATGGTTTTTTTGGCGACCTGTTGGCCACATCATTCAAAGCACGTGGTGCTCGCGCCTTGATCATTGAAGGCGGTTGCCGAGACGTTAAAGAACTCAAACAGATGGGCTTTCCTGTTTGGAGCCGCGCCATCAGCGCCAAAGGCACCATCAAGGCCACCTTAGGCTCCGTCAACATTCCGGTGGTGTGCGCGGGCGTGACCATCAATCCCGGGGATGTGATCGTGGCTGACGACGATGGCGTTGTGGCCGTACCCGCAGCGTTTGCTCAGTCTGTGGCCGATGCCGCGCAGGCTCGCGAGTCCAACGAAGGTGAAAAACGTGCCAAACTGGCTTCGGGTATGTTGGGTTTAGACATGTACAACTTCAGAGAACCTTTGGCCAAATTGGGCCTGAGGTACATCGATTGATTTTTAAAGGTAAAGCTATGTCTTTCACAAAAACTCCAGGCTGGTTGGATTGGTACACCGGCCCCAGCAAACCGGAATTCAAACTTCCCCAGGGCGCTATTGATTCGCATTGCCATGTGTTTGGCCCGGCCAATGTATTTCCTTATGCCGAAGAGCGCAAATACACCCCCTGCGACGCCACCAAAGAGCAGTTGTTTGCCTTGCGCGACCACTTGGGCTTTTCGCGCAACGTGATCGTGCAAGCCACATGCCATGGTGCCGACAACCGTGCACTGGTGGATGCCATGCAAGCCTCGGGCGGCAAAGCCCGTGGTGTGGCCACCGTCAAGCGCAGCGTGACCGACACTGAACTGCATACCTTGCATGCCGCGGGCGTGCGCGGCGTGCGGTTTAACTTTGTGAAACGCTTGGTGGACTTCACCCCTAAAGATGAACTGGTTGAAATTGCTGGACGTGTGGCCAAGCTGGGCTGGCATGTGGTGATTTATTTTGAAGCTGTCGATTTACCTGAGCTGTGGGACTTTTTTACCGAATTGCCCGCGACTCTGGTGGTAGACCACATGGGCCGACCCGATGTAACAAAGCCCATAGATGGCCCAGAGTTTGAGTTGTTTATAAAGTTTATGCGCCAGCACCCCAATGTGTGGAGCAAAGTCACCTGCCCTGAGCGCCTCACAGTTCAAGGCCCGCCCGCCTTAAACGGCCAGCGGCATGCCTACCATGACGTGATTCCGTTTGCAAAGCGTTTGGTGGACAGCTTTCCGGACCGCGTGTTGTGGGGAACCGATTGGCCTCACCCCAACCTTAAAGACCATATGCCTGATGATGGCTTGCTGGTGGACTTTATTCCCCACATTGCCACCACCCCAGAGTTGCGCCAAAAGTTGTTGGTAGACAACCCCATGCGTTTGTATTGGCCAGAAGAGTTGGCTGGAGGTCAAGATGTCATTAGATAAACCCTATTTGGATGTGCCCGGCACCACGATTTTTGATGCCGAGCAATCCCGCAAAGGCTACTGGTTGAACCAGTTTTGCATGACGTTAATGACCGCCCCCAACCGGGAGCGCTTTAAAGCCGATCAACGCGCCTACTTAGATGAGTGGCCCATGACGGAAGAGCAGAAGTTGGCGGTGCTGGACGCGGATTTAAACCGCTGCATTGCTTTGGGCGGCAATATTTATTTCCTGGCCAAGTTGGGCGCGACTCTGGGTAAAAGCTTTCAACAAATGGCAGGCTCCATGACCGGCATGACCGAAGACGAATACCGCCAAATGATGATCAGCGGTGGTCGTTCCGTAGAAGGCAATCGTATCGTGGGTGAAGATGGCACGGCCCAAGTGCATCGCCAGCCGCAAGGCTCCGGCAACGGCAAACTCATCTGAAGCACAGAAAGACTTTTATGGCACGCATCACTGCATCGGTTTACACATCACATGTCCCCGCCATTGGCGCTGCCATTGATTTAGGCAAAACCCAAGAGGATTATTGGAAGCCTTTGTTCTCAGGTTACGAGACCGGCAAACAGTGGTTCAAGCAACACAAGCCAGATGTGGTTTTTTTGGTCTACAACGACCACGCCACTGCATTCAGCCTTGATTTCATTCCCACTTTTGCCATTGGCACCGCAGACCAATACCAGCCTGCTGACGAGGGTTGGGGCCCACGTCCAGTGCCCGTGGTGCAAGGCCATGCCGATCTGGCTGGGCATATTGCGCAATCGGTCATTCAACAAGACTTTGACCTCACCATCGTCAACAAAATGGATGTGGACCATGGCTTAACAGTGCCTTTGTCCTTGGTGTGCGGGCAGCCCACACCAGAACATTTTCAGTGGCCATGCCCCGTCATTCCTTTTGCGGTCAACGTGGTGCAGTACCCAGTACCTTCTGGTCGCCGTTGCTTGGAGCTGGGCAAAGCCATTCGCAAAGCCGTGGAAACTTTTGACCAACCCCTGAATGTGCAAATTTGGGGCACGGGTGGCATGAGCCATCAGCTGCAAGGGCCACGTGCGGGGCTCATCAACAAGGCTTGGGACGCTCAATTCATGGATGACATGATTGCCCAACCTGAACATCTGGCCAACAAACCGCATATTGAATATGTGCGAGAGGCAGGCAGCGAAGGTATTGAGCTGGTCATGTGGTTGATTGCCCGAGGCGCCATGGACGATTTGGCCCCGGGCGCTACGGCAGCATCTAAGCCCCATGTGGCTCACCGTTTCTATCATGTGCCTGCTTCCAATACGGCGGTGGGGCATTTGATTTTGGAAAACCCCAACTGAACACACCCACCTATTTCAAACAGGAGTTTTGATGATTCAACCTATTAAAGTCGCTTTGGCT
>CAMAWQ010000112.1 GCA_945862005.1 Hylemonella gracilis
CAAGCTGCTTTGCAAGAGGCCAAAGCCTCTGCCGCTGAAGCCAAGGGTAATGCCGACCGGGCCCGTGCGCTGCAGCCTACTGGTGTGTTCAGCATTCAGCAAACCCAACAAATTCTCACGGCCGAGCAAACCGCCGCCGCACGGGTGGAGTCGGCCCAAGCCATGGTAGCCGTGCAGCAACTGCGCTTCAAGCACACGCAAGTGGTGGCGCCAGATGCAGGGGTTATCAGCGCCCGCACTGCCACGGTGGGTGCAGTTACCGCAGCCGGTACAGAGCTGTTTCGCCTGATCCGCCAGGGGCGGCTGGAGTGGCAAGCTGAAGTGACAGCGGCAGAGCTCCCTGCACTGCGCGCTGGTATGAAAGCCAGCGTCACGCCCGTAGGTGGCCCTGCGGTGGAGGGCCGTATACGTATGGTGGCCCCCACCATCAACCCGCAAACCCGCAATGGCTTGGTGTATGTGGATTTGCTCCCCAGTGCCGGTTCGGGCAGCATGCCAGTGCGCGCGGGCAGCTTTGCCCGCGGCACGTTTGAGGTGGGCAGCAGCGCTGCGATGACGTTGCCACAAGCCGCCGTGGTGATGCGCGACGGATTTGCTTGGGTGTTTGTGCTGGGCAGCGACCAGCGCGTGCGCCAAACCAAGGTAGCCACAGGACGGCGCAATGGCGACCAAGTGGAGGTGACCAAAGGCTTGGCCCCAGCCGAATCGGTGGTGGTGCAAGGCGCAGGTTTTTTGCAAGACGGTGACTTGGTGAAGGTCAGTCCATGAACGTATCGGCCTGGTCGATCCGCAACCCCATACCCGCAGCCATGTTGTTTGTGCTGCTGACGCTGGCAGGGTTTTTGTCGTTCTCGTCCATGAAGATCCAGAACTTTCCGGATCTGGATTTGCCCACCATCATCGTCTCTGCCCAACTGCCCGGGGCCACGCCCGCGATGCTGGAAACCGAAGTAGCCCGCAAAATTGAAAACGCCATTGCGCCGCTGCAGGGTTTAAAAAACATCACCACCAAGGTGCAAGACGGCAGCGTGTCGGTCACGGCTGAATTCCGCCTTGAAAAGGCCGTGCAAGAGGCGGTGGACGATGTGCGGTCCGCTGTGGCGAGCATCCGCAGCGATATCCCCGCCGATGTGCGCGACCCAGTGGTCAAAAAGCTCGACCTGGCGGGCCAGCCCGTGCTGGCCTATACCGTGCGCGCCGAGGGTATGGACGAAGAAGCCCTAAGTTGGTTGGTGGACAACACCTTGTCTAAACGGCTCTTGTCCATTAAAGGTGTGGGTGCGGTGAACCGCGTGGGCGGCGTGGACCGGCAGGTGCAGGTGCTGTTGGACCCCCAAAAGCTTCAGGCCTTGGGCGCCACTGCGGCGGGTATTTCGCGCCAGCTCAAGTTGGTGCAGCAAGAGGCCTCGGGCGGGCGCACCGACATGGCCACCACCGAGCAGCCCATACGCACGCTGGGCAACGTCAACAACGCCGAAGAGCTGGCAGCCCTAGAGGTGCCCTTGGGAGACGGCCGCCGCATCCGGCTGGACCAAGTGGCGCGGGTAGCCGACACCGTGGCCGAGCCGCGCTCTGCTGCACTGCTCAACGGTCAGGCCGTAGTGGGCTTTGAGGTGGCACGCAGCCGTGGCGCCAGCGAGGTGGAAGTGGGCAAGGCCGTGCGGGCTCGGCTTGACGAGTTGCGCGCCCAGTACCCGCAGGTGCAAATCACCGAGGCGTTTGACTTTGTAACCCCCGTGCAAGAAGAGTTTGACGGTTCCATGGCCCTTTTGTACGAAGGCGCTTTGCTGGCCGTGTTGGTGGTGTGGCTGTTTTTGCGGGATGTGCGCGCCACCTTTGTATCGGCAGTGGCGCTGCCTTTGTCGGTCATACCCGCCTTTATTGGCATGAACTACTTGGGTTTTTCCATCAACGTGGTGACCCTGCTGGCCCTGTCGCTGGTGATTGGCATTTTGGTAGACGACGCCATTGTGGAAGTGGAAAACATTGAACGCCACCTGCGTATGGGCAAACCACCGCTGCAAGCGGCCATGGAAGCCGCAGATGAAATTGGCTTGGCCGTGATTGCCACCACCTTCACCTTGATTGCCGTGTTTTTACCCACCGCATTCATGAGCGGCATACCCGGCAAGTTTTTTAAACAATTTGGTTGGACGGCGTCTTTGGCCGTGTTTGCGTCTTTGGTGGTGGCACGTGTGCTCACCCCCATGATGGCGGCTTACCTCATGCGGCCCAACACCCGCCCGCACCGCGAGCCGTTTTGGATGCCCTTTTACTTGCGTTGCTCGTCTTGGTGCATCCGCCACCGGTGGATCACATCGGTGGGGGCCGCTGCGTTTTTTGTGGGCTCCATCATGCTCATTCCGCTCTTGCCCAAAGGCTTCATTCCACCCGACGACAACTCGCAAACGCAGGTGCGCCTTGAGCTACCGCCCGGCAGCACCTTGAGCCAGTCTATGGCGGCGGCCGAGTCGGCAAGGCAACTTCTCAAGGCCATTCCTGAAGTGACCAGCGTGTACACCACCATTGGCGGCGGCAGCGCGGGGGGCGACCCCTTTGCACCGCAAGGTGCGGCCGAGGTGCGCAAAGCCACCCTCACCTTGCAACTGACCCAGCGCGGCCAACGCCCGCGCAAGCAAGTGGTGGAGGCGCGCATTCGCGAAGTCTTAAGCACCTTGCCCGGCGTGCGCAGCCGCGTGGGGCTGGGTGGCTCGGGCGAAAAATATGTGCTGGTGTTGACCGGCGAAGACCCTCAAGCCCTCAGCGCCGCTGCCTCTGCCGTGGAGCGCGATTTACGCGCCATCCCTGGGTTGGGCCAAGTGGCGTCCAGTGCCAGCTTGATTCGACCCGAAATGGCGTTGCGCCCTGACTCAGCCCGTGCAGCCGACTTGGGCGTGACCAGTGCCAGCTTGGCCGAAACCCTGCGCATTGCCACCTTGGGTGACTACGATGTGGCGCTGCCCAAACTCAACTTGGCCCAAAGGCAAGTGCCCATTGTGGTGCGCCTGGACAGCTCGGCGCGGCAAGACATGGGCCTGCTGGAGCGCCTTACAGTGCCCGGCGCCAGAGGGCCGGTGCTGCTGGGCCAAGTGGCCACGCTGGAGCTCAGCGGCGGTCCCGCCGTGATTGACCGCTACAACCGCTCGCGCAACATCACCTTTGAGGTGGAGCTGTCCGGCAAACCTTTAGGGGAAGTCACCACCGCGGTGGCCGCACTGCCCTCCATTGCGGCACTACCCGCAGGCGTCAAGGTGCTGGAAATTGGCGACGCCGAGGTCATGGGCGAGCTGTTTGCCAGCTTTGGCTTGGCCATGTTGTCGGGGGTCATTTGTATTTACATTGTGCTGGTGCTGTTGTTTGGCGCGTTTTTGCAGCCCATCACCATTTTGATGGCGCTGCCCCTGTCTTTAGGCGGCGCCTTTGTGGGCTTGCTGCTGGCCGACAAAAGCTTTTCTATGCCCTCGCTTATTGGGCTCATCATGCTGATGGGCATTGCCACTAAAAATTCTATTTTGCTGGTGGAGTACGCCATCGTGGCCAGGCGCGGGCACGACGGCAGCAACGGCCACCCGGTCGTTGCCCCCATGAGCCGGTTTGACGCCCTGATGGACGCCTGCCACAAGCGCGCCCGTCCCATCATCATGACCACACTGGCCATGGGT
This sequence comes from Hylemonella gracilis, assembly GCA_945862005.1. Lineage (GTDB taxonomy): Bacteria > Pseudomonadota > Gammaproteobacteria > Burkholderiales > Burkholderiaceae_C > Hylemonella > Hylemonella gracilis_D. The sequence continues at coordinate 3,663 of CAMAWQ010000112.1, forward strand.
GCGGGCATGGTGCCTATTGCCGTAGGCTGGGGCGCCGCAGATTCCAGCTTCCGCTCACCCATGGCCGTTGCGGTGATTGGCGGGCTCATTACCTCTACGCTGTTGAGCCTGCTGGTGATACCGTCGGTGTTTACTTATTTGGATGATGTGGCGCAGGGTGCGCAGCGGTTTTGGAAATGGATGAGGCAGTGATGTCTTAGATCTTTAAGTTCTCACATAATCCTGCATGGACTTTACGCACGTTGTCACGCTTCTTCAAAACAGGGTTCCACGGCTCATGGCGA
>CAMAWQ010000113.1 GCA_945862005.1 Hylemonella gracilis
TTCAAAACAAACGTAGCGTTTTTTTCAAGCTGAGCACTGCGTAAGTTACGTCTGCGAAGAGGCAAAAAACAATGCTGCATTGACACCATGTGGGCATCACCGATATCAGATTGAATTGGGGTTGTTAGGCTGTTCCGAAATCTATGAAAAGACATCGAAAAATCTATGAGAAGTAGTAAACCCGGACCATACTACTTTTAACATAAGAAAAAGCACCTAGAGTTGCCTCTAAGTGCTTGATTTCATTGGGAATTTTTGGTGGGCGATGCAAGTTTCGAACTTGCGACCCTTGCAGTGTGAAAACTCCTACATTTCACCCTTTTCCCTTTTAAAAACAACAACTTAGCCGTTTTCAACAGGGTCAAAGTAGTATACTTGTAGTATTCCCATGTAATTACAAAGTGATATTTAAATTTTACCTCTGTGACACCAGCTGTAAACCAGTGTCATTTCTTTTTACGGTGCTGTTTTTTTAAGCACCTATCACATAGTCATTGTGGCTCAGAAACGGCTCAATGTATATAGAGTTTTTGCACGGGCTGGCTCAATGTGTATAGAGTTTCAAGCCCCGGACCGGCAATGTGTATGGAGTTTTAGTTGGCACTGGCCAATGTATATAAAGTTTTCGCTCGAACAGGCTCAATGTATATGGAGTTTTGGTTGGCACTGGGCAATTTATATAGAGTTTTGATTGCGACCATTGAGCACCCTCTTGCTATGAGTTGGGCGCCGCAAGATGGCGATTGATTTGTGCGAGCCCGATCCAAAGTCAATGTGCAGAATTTGATGACAGTTAAATCGTCGGAACAATTCCACAGCTGTGATCAAGTGTCATTTTTCTACGCTGAGAAATTTTGAGCCACAACTTTCAAGCGAGTCACTGGTAGAGCCGTCGCTCAATGTGTATAAATTTTTCGTCTTGAGTGGCCAATGTGCATGAAGTTTGCGATTTGTACTTTGACCTACCCCCTTCGCTTTGCAGACAAGGAGCGGCAGGGAGCTCATAAATTTCACCTGCGTCGATGACTCACCAGGTTATTTTTTATAACTGCAATGCAGCGTTAGGTGATGTTCATCACTAAGCTGCGGTGTTACGGATACGACCCATAACGGTCAGAGTTAATTACCTGCTCCAACCCCATCTTTCCATCTCTCGCTGGTCGCGAGCCATCTCAGCCTCAATCGAGTCTCTTGGCAACTGTCTGAGGCAATCCTCCATGGCTTGGGGATCAAGCTTTTCGAACTTTTGCGGCTCTGCTCGCACTTGAGGTGATTTGCCATCCCAAGCGAACGGATTACGAAATGCTGGCGGGTCGGGCAGGCAATCATCTTTGTAGCTCGGTGGTCCATCTGATACAAATGGAGTAAAAGAAACTGTCTTCTCAAAAATGAGCTGCTTGCCTGTTGGCGTAGGTGGTAGTGGTGGCATGCTCTCCACAGCCTTGCGCGCCAGTTGTTCGGCCACTGTTGACGTAGTCCAAATGGTTTCCAGTTTGACCAGTGTCCCGTCAGGTGCGATTTCAATTCTGAAACGTACGAAGCCCTGGTCAGGACCTTCTACTGCGGTCCCCATCATGCTGCGAACCTGTTGTCCCCAGATGTAGCGATAGCCTTTGCTATTTTTGTTAGTGTATTTGGCAGCAAAAGCCCATTCCTCTGCAGAAGGTGCGGGTGGCGCGGCCATAGTAGCTGGCTCTTTGACTGGCGGTGTCCTGCTTGGAGAGTCAGCGATCTGGATGCTGTTCGGCGCTTTTGTGATCAGCGATTCAGCTGCCGACAAGAGCTCTTTATTCCTTGCAGGCGCTACTTCTTGCGAAGGCGACAAGATCTGCGTGAAGACGATTTGACTTGGAGGTGGTTTTTTTTCTGCGCTGCGGTAATTAAATTGATAACCGCTGGCCAGGATGAACACTGCAGCATGCAAGACTAAGCTAAATGAAATAGCTACAACATTGAGGCGCAAATCAGCACGCATTGACCTTAGAAACCACAAACCGGTTCAATTAGCTTTTGGTAAAAGCACGCCGTCAAAACGTGTCCGACTCTGTGGGCGTAGTTTCGATAACCACAACACATTAGGCCCGGCCTCACTCTCGTTCAACCTCAAGATATGTGCGACTGGCGTTTCCTGGGTTCAGATCTGCCGCATTTGCCAGATTCAGGAAAGGCTTAACGTTGAAGGACTTGACCGCTTCACTAACGTCTACGCCCTGCGCAACCGCTCGCTGCATGTGCGAGCGCATCGAATACAGATAGTCACGCGTCTGCGATCTTGCGGTTGCGATGTCTGTCACGCGGCCATGCCCTGGAACAATGCGCTTCGGAGTCCATTGCGCCAAAGCATCGATGGCTTCTAGCCATGCGCGCGTATTGCTTACAGGCAATACAGCCAGCATGCGGTCGACATAGACGATGTCGCCAGAAAATGCCACCTGAACATGCGGCAGCCACACCATGAGATCGCCAGGGGTATGGCCACCACCGCGATGTCGAAACTCAAATACGGTACCGCCAAGCTCCAATCGAGCCTCGGTCCCTTGCAGTAGTCTGGTCGCAAAGGTGGGCACAGTCCCATCTGCAGCCGATCCAAGCAAGGTGCGAAGTGCACCAAGTTGATCTCCGGCTCGCGAGCGCATGTCCGGCACTGCTGTCGCATGAGCGATGATCTCAGCGCCTTGTTCCTTGAAGTAGCCGTTGCCAAGCCACCGGTGATCTTGACCGCCCGTGTTAATGACCCAGCGCACTGGCTGCTTTGTCACACGGCGGACTGCTTCATGGATTGCACGCGCACTTTGAAATGTTGCACCGCTGTCGATCAGGACCGCTCCACCTGATGTGATGACCAGCCCAATGTTTGCATTAAGGCCTTGGTTGGCAGCGGTCCTGCCACCAATGTCGCCCACATAGGCAAATACGCCATCTGCAACGGGTTCAAAGCGAACCTCTAATGCCGACGCCCAAAAGGCCTGGCCAGCAAACAAGCCTATCAATAACCGCGAGATCACTCGATGCGACATCATGAATATCATTTGATCTCCATTACAAAAACCGAAAAAGCACGTTTTTTAGCCAATCAACGGGTAAAGCCAGGATACCGCCAAGCCAGATGCTGCGCTGCCTGCAAGCAGGGTCATCACGCCAATCCTGAAGCGAAAAAGCGCTATCGCCGCACCAGCGGCGATAACGGCTGACATCAAATCAAACTGTCCCTCGAATCCTTGGGGCCAGAGCACGTGGAAAGCAAAAAATATCGCAAGATTGAGGATCACGCCTACCACTGCTGCAGTGATTGCTGAAAGCGGCGCTGTAAATCCAAGCTTGCCGTGCGTAGCCTCAACCAAGGGGCCACCCGCCAAAATAAAGATGAAAGAAGGCAGGAAGGTAAAAAAAGTCACCACGGTGGCAGCTAAAGCGCCGCCCAAAAATAAAGCCTCCTGCCCTAACACTTCTTTCAGCCAACCACCAACGAAGCCAACGTAGGCCACTACGATGATGAGCGGGCCAGGTGTTGTCTCTCCCAGAGCCAGACCGTCGATCATTTGCGGACCACTGAGCCATTGGTGCGTCTCAACCGCCCCCTGATAGACGTAGGGCAGCACGGCATAGGCACCGCCGAAAGTCAAAAGTGCAGCCTTTGTGAAGAACCACCCCATCTGCGTCAAGGTGCCTTGTAAGCCATTAACCGCGACAAGTGCTGCCATCGCTACCGACCACAAACCAAGTCCAACCAAAAGCACCTTGACTAAGCGGCTGCGAGAGAATTTTGCATGTAGAGGTGTAGGTGTGTGATCATCGATCAGCGCCGGTCCAAAATTGACCTTGGCATCACCATGCCCACCGCCAAGTGCAAAACCTTCGGGCCAGCGTCGCGCGGCGAGCCAACCGATTA
>CAMAWQ010000114.1 GCA_945862005.1 Hylemonella gracilis
CGTAGGCCACACCGTCAAAGAGAATCGTCAACATAAGGCGCAGATTGTACAAACCGCATTTCCATTAAACGCGGCAAGTGGGCTTGCTAAGATCGCGCCCAGATTCTTATCAACCCGTTTTGGAGACTTTATGACCCAACGCACTCAGCCCCCGTTTCGCGCCGACCATGTAGGCAGCTTTTTACGCCCTAAATTTTTGCTGGATGCCCGCGAGCAAAAAGCCAAAGGCGAAATCAGCGCTGAGCAACTGCGTGCTGTGGAAGACAAGGCCATCACCGACATCGTGAAGTTTCAGGAAGATGTCGGCCTTAAAAGCATCACCGACGGCGAGTTTCGCCGCACTTACTTTCACATCGACTTTTTGGAGCAGTTGGGTGGTGTCACGGCTGATATCCCGATCACCGTGCTGCGCCCCGATGGCGTGAAAGAGTTGGCGCCTCCCGTCATGAAGGTGGTGGACAAGGTCAAGCACGTGAAAGACATTCAGCGCGCCGACTTTGAATACCTTAAGAGCCAAATGACCCCTGGCGGCGGTCACGTGGCCAAGGTGACCATTCCCTCCCCCACCATGCTGCACTTCAGGGGTGGCCGCGCTGGCATCAGCAAAACCCATTACCCCGAGCTGGATCCCGAGTTTTATGACGACGTGGCCAAGGCTTATGGCGAAGAGCTGCAGTCTTTGGCCAACGCCGGTTGCACCTATGTGCAGATGGACGACACCAATTTGGCCTATTTGTGCGATGACAACATGCGTGAAGCTGCTCGCAAGCGTGGTGATGACCCCAACGAACTGCCCCACCGCTATGCCCAGTTCATCAACAAAGTGGTGGCCCTGAAGCCCGCAGGCATGACCTTGGCCATGCACCTGTGCCGTGGCAACTTCAAAAGTACGCACGCGGCGTCTGGCAACTATGAGCCTGTGGCCGAGGCCTTGCTTTCAGAAATGAAGCTGGACGCCTACTTTTTGGAATACGACGACGACCGTAGCGGTGACTTCCGCCCCCTGCGCTTTATGCCCAAGGACAAAATTGTGGTGCTGGGCTTGGTGACCACCAAGTTTGGCAAGTTGGAGTCCAAAGATGATCTCAAGCGCCGTATTGACGAAGCGTCCAAGTACGTGGACTTGAATCAAATGTGCCTGTCACCCCAGTGCGGTTTTTCCAGCACAGTACATGGCAACGACATTGCAGTGGAAGACCAGCGCACCAAGTTGCGCCTGGTGATTGAGACGGCCCAAGAAGTTTGGGGCGACGCTTAAATCTTTTGGCGGGGCGACGCGCCTTTGGACGTTCGCTCCGCCACAAAGCTGAACGCAAAATCCACTGCGTTTTCAAGGGCACGTTCACCGTCTTGGCGCTCATGCTGAGACATAAAGAACACCAAATCAATATCAAAACGAACATAGCGCGAAGGCAGCAAATTTAAGGCCACGCAAGCGGTGTCTGCCAACAAATCGGCATCAAACTCAGGGTACAAGTCCGCACGACGCATGATTTCTGCGAACACTTGCTGTTCCCAGTAGTTGTGGACCTCATCAAAGGTAACGTTCATGGTCTTGGGTCTTTAGAATGATGGATATTTCAAAACATTCTATGTCTGGCACGTGCCCCCTTGATGACGCGGGCCCCAGCAGCATCTCATGAGTAAAACCGTTACCTTTGAAGTCCTTGTGCAATTTGGCGATTGCGATCCCGCCCAAATTGTGTTTGTTCCCAATTACCTGAAGTGGATGGACGCTTCGTCTTTGAATTTTTTCAGGCAGTGCGGTGTGCCCTCATGGCGAGATCTGATGAAGACCACCGGCATCATTGGCTCACCCGTGCTGGAAATTCAAACCCAGTTCAAAAGCCCTGCCACCTATGGCGACACCCTGCACATTGCCACTTCGGTTCGTGAATGGCGCAATAAAGTGTTTATTCACCACCATGAGGTCAAGCGGGGCGACACTCTGATTTGCGAAGGCCTAGAAACTCGGGCGCTTTGCACCGTCCACCCAGAGGACCCCAATCGGCTCAAGGCCATCCCCATCCCTGAAGACATTCGACTGATGTGTTCCTAATTTTTCTTAATTTTTGTTCTTAACCTTTACCAACTTCACTTTAAGGCCACTCACATGATCACCACCCCATCTGGACTGCAATACGAAGACACCGTTGTGGGAAACGGCGCTCAAGCCTCCTCTGGCCAGCGTGTTTCGGTTCACTACACCGGCTGGTTGTTCGAAAACGAGGTGCAAGGCAACAAATTTGATTCCAGCAAAGACCGCAATGACCCATTTGAGTTTCATTTGGGCGCGGGAATGGTCATCAAAGGCTGGGACGAAGGCGTTGCAGGTATGTGCATTGGCGGCACACGCACCCTCATCATTCCGGCGGCCTTGGGCTACGGCGCACGCGGTGCAGGCGGCGTGATTCCGCCCAATGCCACTTTGAAGTTTGAAGTCGAGCTGCTGGGTTTGGCTTGATTCAGGGTCTGGCTTTAATAAATTTACGCGAGTTCTATTGAAAATTCAGGAGTGGGCCTCATACCACTCCTGAATAGACATTCTTTCGTTCAATATTTGCCCCGCTATGCCTGACAACATCCCAAATCAAGCCCATTCCACCGAGGAATATGTGAAAACCGAAGAGCACTCAGCCGAAGCTAACGGCACTCCCGTGGACCCGCTGGTTCAGGCCCAGACCGAACTGGCAGAACTAAAAGCCAAAAGTGCGGAGCTGGCCGACCAGTTCTTGCGTGCAAAAGCTGAGGCTGAAAATGCCCGACGCCGCGCCGAAGATGAAATTTCCAAAAGCCGTAAATTTGCCATTGAAAGTTTTGCCGAAAGCCTGCTGCCTGTCACCGACAGCCTAGAAGCGGGCTTGGCCATTCAAGACGCCAAAATTGAGCAAATTCGCGAAGGGGCTGAAGCCACCTTGCGCCAGCTGCAAGCGGCGCTGGAGCGGCACAAGGTCATCAAAATTGAGCCCGCCGCTGGCGCCAAGTTTGACCCCCACCAGCACCAAGCCATCAGCATGGTGCCTGCCGAATCCTCACAAGAACCCAATACCGTGGTGAGCGTGCTGCAAAAGGGCTACATGATTACAGACCGCATTTTGCGCCCCGCCCTGGTCACAGTGTCTGCGCCCAAGTAACCGGGCAGCCACCTAACCTAGTAGCCACAGCACAAAGCTTGATTGAAATCAACTTGTATGCACGCAGACGCCTTGAAATGTTTACAGGCGTCCACAACTAGTGCACATCTCAATATTTAACTGATTCAGGAGTAATTCATGGGCAAGATCATTGGCATCGACTTGGGG
>CAMAWQ010000115.1 GCA_945862005.1 Hylemonella gracilis
GTCACGCCCGGCAAAAACACCAACCGTTCCTTCGAATACTCGGTCGACGTGGAAGGCACACGCAACGTGTTGCGAGCCTGCGTGGGGCATGGCGTGCAACACATTGTGGTCTCGTCCAGCGGCGCGGCCTATGGTTACCACGCCGACAACCCCGCGTGGCTGACCGAAAACATGCCCCTGCGTGGCAACAAAAGCTTTGCCTATTCGCACCACAAGCGTCTGGTCGAAGAGATGCTGGCGCAGTACCGCCAAATCCACCCCGAGCTGCAACAAACCGTGCTGCGCATTGGCACCATCCTAGGCGAGCGCGTCAACAACCAGATCACCGCCTTGTTTGAAAAACCACGCCTGCTCGCCGTGCAGGGCAGCGACAGTCCTTTTGTGTTCATCTGGGACGAAGACGTGACCGGGGCCATCGTGCATGCACTCAGCGGCCAAGCGCCCGGAGGCTGCTTCAACTTGGCCGGTGACGGGGCCTTGACGATTTTCGAAATCGCCCAACGCCTGAACAAATCCACCCGCGTCTTGCCCGCTTGGTTGCTGCAATCCGCTTTGTGGCTGGGCAGCCGCTTGGGGCTTAGCCGCTATGGGCCGGAACAACTCGACTTCTTGCGCTTCCGGCCGGTGTTGCTGAACACCGCCCTCAAAACCCAATTTGGTTACACGCCCACCAAAACCAGCGCACAGGCCCTAGAGGCCTACATGGGCAGATGAGCCAGACTGCTTAACTGCGTGCACTTGTCATCAAAAAGGGGCAAGAAACTCGTCAGGCCTGCTAACGGGCGGGGCGCAACATCTTGTTGCGCTGCCAATCGGGCCGCATGAGTTTTGTGGTGCGTGAGCCCAATCCCTTTAAACCTACAGCACCTAAAGCACGGGTGGCGTTCAACGATGGGCATACCTGTCCACGATGTTGTGCTACAGCTGCTGCGAACATCGGCTCCGTTATCGTGCCCAACGGGTATGACAAATCATCCGATACAGCGCACATAGGCGAGAAACCATTGGCATAACCACCTTGCCCCTTGTGGTTGACCCCTTCAAACTCCATGGCTGCATAGGTGATGCCGCAATTGTCTTGCGCGATAAAACCGTAGGGCTTGCCGCACGTGGTGCCGCCAATCTGGACCACATCGACATCGACCCCACGCAGGCCATTGATGATGGATTCACTGGCTGAGCAAGTTTGATCTGTGGTCAACACATAAATCTTGGACAGATTTAAAGCTTCAATGACACCGCCATCAAAATCAGTGCTGTAGAAGGGCAAACTTTCATCCTCAGCAGATCGTTTGTCGCTGTGCCGAATCTTTTCAAAAGTCTTACCCACGGTCTTGTTCGGCCCCGCGACACCGTAAGCCAAGGCACTGGCCAGAGCCACATAACCACCGCTGTTGTAACGCAGATCGATCACCAATTGATCAATGCTTTTCGCTTTGAAATCAGCCAATGCAGCACGCAGCGGTGTCTGTGCAGATTCGACATGGCTGTTAAAAAGCAAATAGCCCCATTTGACATTCTCTGAATCAATCACGACCTGATGCTCAGCCTGAGGCAACACCGCCGTGGTGGCGCTCAATTGAAATTCTTGCGTGACCAACTGGCCGTTGCGTTTGACCAAAAATCTGTGACTTTCTGAACGAGAAGGGGACAAGCCTTGATCCACCAAAGTGGCATAAGCAGGAACATTCACCTCAAAGTCATCCACACGGATAATTTCATCCCCACGCTGAAGCCCTGCTTGGCTTGCAGAGCCATTTTGTGTGACTGGATAAACATAAGATACCCATATGCGTCTTGAAATCCCACTGCCTTGTTCACTGAGCAACCACCCGTAGCCCAGTTCCTCGCCTTGTGCAAATTGATTCCAAGAATAAGTGGGTGTCATGAAACTGAATTGATCGACCTTCGCCCCAGTCGGTGTGTACTTTGGGTTGAGTAAGTCTTCAAAATAATGACTGATCGACCTCGCGAAATTTTCCCATGCGGTTGCGCTTGTCTCGTTGTATCTAGCATCACTGGCACTGACCACAGGGATGTCTTTGTACCAAAGGTAACGCTCGTTCAAATAGGCCCGAATCCATTGGCGTTCATCGGCCAAAGTACCTGCTTGGGTAGGCTTCAAGGCGTCGTCCTTAAGTAGATTGTCAGCTGAACAAATTTGAGCCAGCTGACTGGCTGTTTTTTCAGCTGGTGCCACAGAAGCCCCACCACCACCGCCACCGCACGCACTGATCCCCCAAATAAATGGAAGAGCCAACAAAAAAGCTCGCATAGATCACCATTGAAATATTTTGAATACTTTATTATGAGAAATGTTTTGCATAAAAATACACCGTGTTCAGAGCAATGGCCTCAACTCTCTTGCAGCCTCCAAGAGCAGCGGCAGCCATTTTCGGGATATGGCTGAATCGGTCAACTGATCGGACGTACCCACCACATTGAGCGCCGCCAAAGTGCGGCCTTGCATATTGCGCAAAGGTACGGCCACGGCATGAATGCCCAGTTCGTGGGCATCGCGCGAGACGGCGTGGTCTTGCTGGCGCACCTGATCGATGTTTTTCTTAAAGACAGATGCACTCACCAAGGTTTGAGGGGTGATACGGGCCAGGCTGCGGCCCTTGAGCCAAGCACTCAAATCGGCCTTAGGCAAATTGGCCAGCAACACCTGACCGGTGGAGGTGGCATGCGCTGGCAATCGCGCCCCCAAATGCAGCCCATAAGCCAAATGCCTCACAGGCTCGGCAACACCCGCACTTCGAGCGACGATCACGCACTCGTCACCGTCCAAAACGACCGCTGAAAACGAAGCTTGTGTTTGTAGTGCCAACCGGTTGAGCGTGGGCTGCAAGGCTCTTGGCAAACGCGAAGTGGCCATGTAGCTGCCCGCCAAACGCAGCACCCGAGCCGACAGCCAGTAATGCGAGCCATCGGTGTCCAGATAGCCCAGCTCAGCCAGGGTGAGCAAATGCCGCCGCGCCGCCGCCCGTGTGATGCCCGTGCGCTGCGCGGCCAGCGTGGCGTTCAAGCGTTGGCGCTCGGTGTCAAAAGCCTCGAGCACCGCCAAGCCTTTGGCCAGACCTTCGATGTAATCTGCTTTGGCAATCGCCATGGGGCTGCTTTCTGAGTTGGGCTCTTGAAGAATTGGCCTGGTTGATCAGGTTTGACCCGGGTCATTTTGCGCGATCATCGCACAAATTCATCTTTCATCGCACAAACTTCATCACCGCAGCCCGACACCCACATGCCCGCCTCTTAAGCTTGA
>CAMAWQ010000116.1 GCA_945862005.1 Hylemonella gracilis
CCCAGCGCCGCCAAGCTGATGGCTTCACGAACCGTCATGGGATTGTTTTCGTACCAGCAAAGGACCACAGACTCCAACAAAGCCTGTTCGTTGGCATCCATTTCTTGTCCGTCAGGCAAGGCTTGGACCACCTTGGCCAATTGCAAAAAACGCAGATAGGCGGATGCGAAAGGAGTTTGAGATTTGTCCATAAAATCAATTTTATCGAATAATGTGTTCAATTTAAAACCCAATAGGACTTTTTGAATTTTTGGATCGGCCATACATTACTGGGCAGTTATTTTTCGCTCTCGAATGATCCGCCCCCAAGTGGCGGTTTCCTTGGCCATGTAGCGGGCCAAATCGTCACGCGAGCCAGGCATCGGGACCAAGCCGTGCTTGTTCAGTTGGTCCACCACATCGGGCGCTGACAAAACCTTCACCAGCTCCACATTCCAGCGGTCCAGCACGGGGGTGGGCACTTTGGCGGAGGCTACAAAGGCGTACCAGTTGGTTGCGCTGAAACCCGTGTACCCCGACTCGGCAATGGTCGGGATGTTGGGCAAGCCGCCCAAGCGCTGAGTGCCGGTACTGGCCAGAGGAATCACCTTGCCCGCCTCGATGTGAGGTGCTGCGGTCGCAAAAGTGGCATACCAAGCGGCCACGCGGCCACCCAGCAAGTCTTGCAGGGCCGCGGCACCGCCTTTGTAGGGCACATGCAGTGTGTCGATTTTGGCCATGTCGTTGAGCAATTCACCGGCCAGGTGAGACGCAGAACCCGGGCCGGTGGAGGCGAAATCGAGCTTGCCGGGGTCTTTTTTAGCCGCTGCGATGAACTCTGCAAATGTCTTGATGCCCGTGCCCGGGTGCACCACCAGCACGTTCGGAAAATTCACCGCCATGGTCAAGGGCGCCAGGTCTTTCACCGGGTCGTAGGGCAGCTTCATCATGTTGGGGGCAATGCTCAGCGGGCCGACCGAGCCAAACAGCAGCACGCTGCCGTCCGCTGGGCCCGTGGCGGTGTATTGGTGCGCAATGTTGCCGCCAGCACCCGCCTTGTTTTCAACCGTGACGGCGATACCCAGGTTCTCGCCCAGTTTTTTGGCGATGATTCGAGCACCTGTGTCGGCCGCTCCGCCGGGCACAAAACCCACGACCATGCTGATGGTTTTTTTAGGTGGAAAGTCTTGCGCTTGGGCTTGACCCACGGGGATGGCCAAAGTAGCCCCGAGCACAAGGCCCAACAAGACTTGACGACGATCACTTAGGGACACAAGGATGTTTTTCGGCATGGTGTTGACTTCCAGTCAATGAATATGTCAAGACTAGCACTTTTGGCGTGGCTGAACAGTCACCTGTGGCAATAGCACTGCGGACTCCTGCACGACAGGCGAGAAGAAGCGACATGGTTAAGCTTAGAAAACTTTCAGGAGACAGACATGACACACAAAATGGCCATCATTGGGTTGGGCATCATGGGCCGCCGGATGCTGGAGAACGCTTTGCAGCATCCCGCCTTCGAGGTTTGTGGTGTTTGGGACCCCTCGACCGCCTCTGTGGCCAAAACGCAGGAGATGGCGCATCAGGTGCCCGTCGCACCCGATGCACAAGCCGCTATGGCTGGGGCCGATGTGGTGTACCTGGCTTGCCCGCCGGGGCCGCGCAAAACCTATGCCCTACAGGCCGCAGCGGCCGGGCAGGGCGTGTTCATGGAAAAACCCCTGGGCACCGACAACGCGCAAAGCCGTGATCTGGTGGCTCAACTTCGCCAAGCGCGGTTGCCAGGCGTGGTCAACTTTACCCAGGCCGCGTCGCGGGGTTTTGACGAGCTCAGCCGCGCCATCGCTGCGGGTGAAACGGGTGAGCTGTTGGGCATCGACATCGTGGTGAATTACCCCGCTTGGCCCCGCGCCTGGCAAAAAGAGGCCGACTGGCTGCGCTTGCGCGATGAGGGCGGTTACACCCGAGAAGTGATCTCGCACTTCCTGTTTTTGGCCGGACGATTCTTGGGGCCGCTGACCTTGCAGCAGGCCATGCCGCGCTACCCGCAAGACCCGGCCTTGTGCGAGCTGGACATGCTGGCCCGCTTGACCACCGCAGACGGCAAACCGGTCACTGTCATGGCCACCACCGGAGGCCAGCAGCCCGACCGCCAAGAAGTCACCGTGCGCGGCAGCCGCATGAACCACCAGTTCAGGGAGTTTTACCAACTGTGGCGCTCCGAAGGAGGCCCTTGGGTGGAGGCGTTGGACTGGCGTGTTGAAGACCCGCGCACCAGTGCACTGCAGCGGCAATTGAGTGAGGTAGATCTGTGGCTGCGCGGCAAGCCGCACAAACTGGCCACAGCCGAAGAAGCACTGACGGTTCAGGAGTTGGTGGAGGCGATGTTGGTGGGCAAAAGCTGAAGCGGCTGCCCCTTGCAAAACGCCCTTTGGGAGGGGCGTTCGTTGGGTTTCTTGCCAGAAGCGGTGTCCGAAGAGCTACCAAAGAGAAATTTCATTTAGTTAATTTGCCCCACATTCAATCCCATATTTAAATTAGAGCTTATACGAGACGGGGCGCGGTGAAGACGCTAAAGAGGCATGTGCGCCACAAAGGTTCGTCAGCATCATTCAATGCAAAAAGGCGATGACGCACTGAATCTTCATGGCCGCTTTGAAGCTCACGGATAACGCGTCGCCTTATTCAGATCTTCATACCCTGCTCTATTGCCTTAGGACCAGTGTTACCTCCATCCCTGGGGGTGATGTCAACGAAATAGACAGCAGCCCACCGTATAGCAAGTGCTTCAAGAAGTAGCTAGTAGGACCAAGAAATCCGACAGTACAAACGTCGCAAGGGTTCAAGGGTTCAAGGGTTTTGCATAGTTGCAGTTTGATTGGGGACTTTCAAAAGCTGTCTGCAGGCTGGGCCTCGCAAATCAAAGAGTCTTCTTTAAGGAGAGGTCCGGATTGATGCCAGCGCATCATCAGCCACCCACATTACAGGGCTCAACTTTGTTGCATCTCGTACTTGAATCCGTCGGATTGCAGGCTGGCCCAAATGTTGCTTAAAAAAAGAAGCTTATAGATTGGCTGACAAAAAAATGACAACGTTAAATCTTCAAATTTTCATCAAATATGCATATATAAAAAATTAATACAATGTCTTTCTCAATAAATACAAACCTTTTAACACTTAATGCGCAAAGCGCATTGCGTTCAAATCAGTCTCTTCAATCAAAAACGATGGAGCGACTTTCTACGGGTGTTCG
>CAMAWQ010000117.1 GCA_945862005.1 Hylemonella gracilis
GCGCTTTTGTCACTGGGACGGCGCTTGTCGGAACCGCCCAAGGCGCGGTTCATCAACAGACCAAAGGAAAACTCATCCACTGGTGTGGTGGTTGCCGGGGTATCGACGGGTGCCCCATTTATCGCGGGCGGGGTGATGTTTGTGTTTTCTAAGTTCATTTCAAACTCCTGTTAAATTTCATAACCATGGGTTCCGTCGACCAGGATTGGTGCGACACGCTGAGGTTAGTTTTTTGGCGACGGTGGTTTTTCACTTTTTCGAGGGGGTACGAAAAAATGAAAGTTCAAAGGCTAGATCGGTGTAAAGACGCTCAAAAATTGATTCCATTTATCTCTGCGGGCCGATTGAGGGCAGAGAGCACTGAGTCGTTTGTCCACGGTTCACACCTTGACATCTGGTGGCGATGTCTCCGATGCTCAAAGGTGTTCACCCAGAGTTGCCGCACTGGCCTTTTCACCACCCAAGGTGCCTTTAAAACTTACCGCCTGTTTGGAGACGTTGAGAACTTGACCTTGAGAGAGTGGTGGTTCACCAAGGGTCATGAGACTTTTGGCGAAAGCATCACGACCTTGCAAGTAACGCTGTATGTCAAGCGTAAAAACAGTGATGCACTGGAGATCACCGTTGACGCTATGCAGCAGGTGTCAAGCCAACTGGCGGGAAAAGAATTTGGGTTTTGGCTTGATCAGATATGTTTATTGAACTCACGGCAGGGCTTACTGTCAGATGCGCCCTTGTCATGGCCAATTTATCGAAGCCGTATCGCACTGGAGGCGATGTCACAGTTGCTGAGCATCATGGAAATTCATGAGCACATCATCCGAAATGCCCCGCAGACTTGTCTATGGCAAATAGGTGAACAGCTCAAGCTGAACCATAAAGCCATGACAAAAAGCGATGACTATCCCAGCGTAATAGCCGACAAGCACAAGGCCATGGGACAAACCGTGAGCAGCTATTTGAAAAAGGGCCGATGTTTGGTTGACAACGCGGCGAATGGGCTGTTTCCTAAATATTGAACGCCGGAGATCATCTGGCCAGTTATTTTTTCCTAGTGGGTTGCTAACGGCTTAAAACCTAAGTAACCTGATCACAAATGCACCTCAATTTCCATGTCATCAGCAATACCCATGATGAAATTTACATGGGCCACAAGATCTGGTTTGAACCCGTCCCAGGTTGTGATGTGATTTCGGCAACCGCCAATGCACCAGGGTTCACACCCTTGATTGCCATTGCACGTCATTTCGGTTGGGATTACGACATGCTTGAGCGTGCAGCCGCTGCTTGCAACGAAAAAGGCGAGGTTCTTATCGTGTCCTCTGTGGTGCCAACGCTGATGTTGGTACCCGCCACAAAGGGGCATGGCAATACTCGCAAGCTAATGTGGGACTTCATAAATGCGCTGGCAGCAACCAAGGCCCAGTGCTTGCACTTCACGCATTTTGGATTTTTACAAAGCAGGCTGCCTCAGCAGGAAGTCGCAGTCGTCCTGGATTATTTTTTAGGCCTGATCCTCCCGCGCACTCTTAAATCGATCACTTTTGACATTGATGAGCGCCGCATCAAACAACTCTACGGGTTGATGCGTCCTACCTTTCCAGATGATGAAAAACGATGATTTTTGGGTCTGAAAGAAACCTGTCAGGCGTTCTTGTCGCTTTGGCCTATGTTTCCCGCTGTGTCTGGTTACGTGTTCGCCAGCGTCAACAACGCGCGGCATCAAGTCAGATCTGATGCAAATGGTTGGCATACGCGTTCCCCGCGCTCTTTGGCTTGGTGTCCTGGTCACAGCCTTGCTTTGTGTTCTGGCTGTTGCGGCATCTTTTGGGGCCAAGCAAGTTGTTGTTGTCCGGCACGACCTGCGCGCCTCTGCCGATCTGCAGCCCACCCGCTTGGTTCAAATTTCTGACTTGCACCTCAAAGCTTTTGGTGCCCATGAACAAAGTCTAGCTGAACAGCTCTTTGCGCTTGCGCCTGATGTCGTGATCTTGTCGGGCGATGCGGTTGACCGTGCCGATGCGCTGCCGATCCTGCAATCGTTTGTGCGGGCCTTCGCGCCTGTACCGGTATTGTTGGTTCCGGGCAATTGGGAGCACTGGAGCGGCTTGGATTTCCTCGGCTTGCAAAGCATGCTGGCTTCTTCGGGTGGCCAGCTTTTGCTCAACGAGCGGTGGACTTTTTCGCGTGGTGGCCGTAGCCTTGTCGTCATGGGTTTGGACGACGACACAGCAGGCCAGCCTGATTTGCAGCTGCTCGATACCCGCGCGCCACGCAAAGACGCATTGTCCGTGGTGGTCCAACATTCACCGGCATTCTTTGATAAAGCTGATGTTGCCAAACGCATAGCCAATCAACGGTTTAGCCTGTGCCTGGCAGGTCACACACATGGCGGCCAGGTGGCCATTGGTGGCTGGGCGCCTTACACCCCCGAAGGCAGCGGCCGCTTTGTCGCAGGCTTTTACGATATCCCGGGTTGCCCTCTCTTTGTCTCTCGCGGCGCTGGCACATCGGTGCTGCCTTTGCGCTTGGGTGCAAGGGCGGAGGTGGTGGTGTTTGATTTGTGAAAGGGCGCAGGTTTTTAGGATGCCTGCGTATTGCCCCAGACATTCTCACATTATTTGCCAAATAATTATTTATGATTGAATTGATTGATAATAATTGGTGTAAAGTAATTTAATTGTAGGTGAGAGTGAAGTTTATGTTGTCAGTGTAATCAATGATTGTTTCTTTAATGCGCGTAAAGGTTCCATCTGGTCTGATTCTAAATTGTTGCGAACTAATGGATAGGGTAGTATTGCTAGTGTCTTTTTCAGTTAATATCAATGTTAAAAGAGCTGTTGTTGCTGTGTCTGCTTCAACAACATATGAAATCACTTCTGTGCCGCGTGAAAAAGTTTTTGAACTATTTGACCAACGAGTTGCTGTGTAAACTGTTCCTGTGTCATTTACACGGACGGATGTTGGAATGACTGCATTTCCTAAAATAACTACATAGTCCTCCCCACCCGTGTTGCCAAGCGGTAAGTAATTTGAATCGTACCAGTCGATTGCAGAAGAGTTAAGTGGAGCACTTTGACCATTTGCGGATATCGACCCAGTGACTGCTATTGTTCTTTGCAGTTGTGGAGCACCTTCAAAAGTACCCGCACTTAAACCTCCGCGCGTGGCTGTTCCTGAGCCTGTTACAGCTACTCCCTCAA
>CAMAWQ010000118.1 GCA_945862005.1 Hylemonella gracilis
CTCACATCGTGACGCTCAAGAACCTGAGCATCAGCGCGGCCAAAGATCCGCAGGCTAAGGACACCCAGGGCAAGGACGCTTACACCAAAGAGCAGGCCGTTGCAGCTGGCGTAGACAAAGGCGTGATCCTGACCATGGAGGCCACGGCCAAAACCTTTCGCTATTTAGACGCCGAAGAACTCAAGGCGCAAAGTCTGAGCAAGGGCGGCAAAAAATGAACTCGCCCGCATTTTTAGCCCGGTCTGGCTTATCCGCTATGGTGCTGGCAAGCATTTGCTTGTTGATGCAGGGCTGCGGCTCGAGTTCTTCTGAAGATGTGCAGCAATGGATTGCCCAGCAAAAGCTCAGCGTGCAGCCCTTGGCCACCCAAATCACGGAGCCTAAAAAGTTTGCGCCTGCACATTATGTGCCGCAAGAGGAACTGGACCCTTTTAACAAAGAAAAGTTGGTGCGGTCCTTGCGGCAAGAGGCTGCATCGAGCCCCCAAGCCCAGCTGATCAACCCCGAGTTAGCGCGCCGCAAAGAGGCGCTGGAATCTTTTCCTTTGGACTCTATGGCAATGGTGGGCAGCATGTCGCGTGCGGGCAAGCCGGTGGCGCTCATCAAAATCCAAAACACGCTGTATTCGGTGCGCCCAGGTCAGTACCTAGGGCCAAACTTTGGCCGGGTCACCCGAATCACCCCCAGCGAGGTGGTACTGCGCGAACTGGTGGAAGAGGGCGCAGGTGAATGGGTGGAGCGCATGGTGAGTTTGCAAATTCAAGAGAGGTCCCCATGAGTGTCAGATTCAATTGGATGGTGCTTGCAGCATGTGCGTTGACAACGGCCTTCACGACGACGCTGGTGCATGCTCAGGCCTTGAACAGTATTCAGTCGGTGCAGGCCTCGGTGCAGGGCGGCTTGGAGGTGGTGAGGGTCGAGATGGCGCAGCCTTTGTCGGTGGCGCCCTCGGGTTGGAGCGTGCAAACGCCGCCCCGCATTGCATTTGACTTTCCTGCCACCGTTAATGCGGGTGGACCGAGTTTTCAGGATTTGAACCTGGGCAATGTGCGCTCGCTGACCGTGGCGCAGGCGGGCGACCGAACCCGTTTGGTGCTGAACCTAAAAACCCCTGCGGCTTATCAAACCCTGCTGCAACAGAACGCCATGCTCATTTATCTGCAGCCGCCGTCAGACATGGCCATATCGTCAGTGGCGCCACAAGCGGGCAGCCCTGTGGCGCTGGCTAGTCCGACTCATGCGGCTCAGTTGTCGCCTTTGATGGATGTGGACTTTCGCTTAGGTGCTCAGGGTGCGGGCCGGGTGGAGGTCAAGCTTTCCAATCCCCAAGTGGGGGTAGAGGTGCGCCAGCGTGGCCAGTCTTTGGTGGTGGAGTTTCAAAAGTCCAGCCTGCCTTCTAACTTAAGACGCCGTTTGGATGTGACCGACTTCAGCACCCCGGTGCAGTCGGTGTCCACTTCAGAAGTGGGCGACCGGGTGCGTATGGTGGTGGAGGCTAAAGGCACTTGGGAACACACGGTGTTTCAAACCGACGGTGTGCTGGTGGTGGAAGTCAAGCCGCAGCGCACCGATCCGACCAAGCTCACGCAAGGGCCGGGATACACGGGCGAGAAGTTGTCGCTGAATTTCCAAAACATTGAAGTCCGCTCTTTGTTGCAGGTGATTGCCGACTTCACCAAGTTCAACATTGTCACCTCGGACTCCGTGACGGGTTCTGTAACCTTGCGTTTGCAAGACGTGCCCTGGGACCAGGCGCTGGACATTATTTTGCAAGCCAAGTCTTTGGGTATGCGCAAGAGCGGCAATGTGCTTTGGGTGGCACCCAGTGAAGAGATCGTGGCTAAAGAAAAGCTGGAGCGCGAAGCCTACTTGACCTTAGAGGGCTTGGAGCCTGTGCGCACCCAGTCATTTCAGCTCAACTACGCCAAAGCGTCCGAGGTATCCCGCCAACTGATGGGGCAACCCACCCAAGGCAGTGGCGCGCCTACCGGCAAATTACTTAGTACCCGAGGCAGTGTGATTGCCGAGCCCCGCACCAACCAGCTGTTTGTGACCGACATCGTTACCCGGTTGGAGCAGGTACGCGAGCTTATTCAAAAGCTGGATGTGTCGGTCAAGCAGGTCATGATTGAGGCCCGCATTGTGGAGGCCGACGATTCGTTTGGCAAAGCCATCGGTGTGCGTTTAGGCGGAGGGGGTAACGCCACCCTTGCCAGCAGCACGCCTGGGGGGGTGAATTTGGGGGCTACCTACAGCGGCACCAGTGCTGGCGTGACGGCGGGTAATTTCATCAACATGCCGGCTACCGCACCTACCGGCGTGTCGTTTATGAACGCCACCGTGCCGGCCTTTGCCTTGTCTATCTTCAGCGAGGGCGCGGCGCAGTTTTTAAACTTAGAGCTTTCTGCGCTTGAGGCTGATAACAAAGGCAAGGTGATTTCCAGCCCTCGCGTGATCACGGCTGACAAGGTCAAGGCCCTGATTGAGCAGGGCACCGAATTGCCTTATCAGGTGGCCACCTCTAGTGGCGCCACCTCTATTGCGTTTCGTAAGGCCAACCTGAAGTTAGAGGTCACGCCCCAAATCACGCCCGAGGGAAGCATTATTTTGGAGCTGAGTGTGAACAAAGACACGGTGGGTCAGTCCACTACGGCGGGCTTTGCCATTGACACCAAGCACATCCAAACCCAAGTGCTGGTGGAAAACGGCGGCACGGTGGTGATTGGCGGCATTTTCACGATGGACGAGGTCAACCAAGAAACCAAAGTGCCTATGCTGGGCGACGTGCCGGTGCTGGGCTGGTTGTTCAAGACCAAGTCCAAAAAGTCCATCAAAAAAGAAATGCTGGTCTTCATTACGCCCAAAACCTTGGCAGAACGCACGGCCTCGCGCTGAACACACCCCAACCTCTGGTTCATACTCGGGCTTTATCAAATTTAAAGCCCTCAAGCGGGCAAGGCAAGTGTGACGTGTTGATCAGTCTGGTGGGTTTGCCAGGCTCTGGCAAATCCACCGTGGGTCGCCAGTTGGCCCGGCGTTTAAAAGTTCCGTTTGTCGATGCCGATCAGGCGCTGGAAATGCGCTTGGGCTGCAGCATTCGCAGCTATT
>CAMAWQ010000119.1 GCA_945862005.1 Hylemonella gracilis
ATTTCATTTCGATTTTTGACCGAATGACGGTTGCTCGACGCTTGTACGCCTCTTTTGGCTTGCTGCTCATACTTTCTGCCCTGCTTGGGGCTGTGATGCTGCTCGGGCAAGCCAATATGAATACTCAAGCCGAGATGCTGAGTTCTAAATGGGTCACGGGCGTTGGCGAGCTCTCTAAACTGCGCATGTCGGCGGTGTCAGTTCGCGAATTTGAAATCAAGTACTCCAGAACCAACGATAAGAGCTATCAGGCTGAATACGTTGACAAAATGGATGAGGCCTTAGGGCTGTTCCAACAAAGCTTTAAGGCTTACCGCGGTCTGCCCCTAGCAGCTGACGAGCCGACCCTGGTGGCTGAGCTTGAAAAAACATGGCAAGCCTACCAACAAGCTCGAGGCAAAGTCATCGGGCTTGGGCAGACCGGCAAACAGGGGGATGCTGCTGATGTGAGCGACGGTTTGGCTTCCATGGCGTTTGACGAGCTGGTCAACCAAATTGACAGGCTCATGCAGTTCAACTTTAAGGGCGCTGATGATGCAGGGGAGCTTGCACAAAGCATCTATAACCAATCCAGATTGCAGGGAATTGGCGTGTATGTGCTGATGCTGGTTCTATCCCTAACTTTGTCGTACCTGATGGTCAAGTCCATCACATCGCAATTGGGCGCAGAGCCTTTTGAGGCGGCCGCCGTAGCCAAAGATGTGGCCTCTGGGGACTTGAGTGCGCAAATCAAATTAAGTGCCAAAGACCAGCAAAGTGTCATGTACGCTTTGATGCAAATGCTCTCAAGTTTGTCCCGGGTGGTGAATGGGGTCCGCCAGGGTTCTGAATCGGTGGCAACAGCCAGTTCGCAGATTGCGCTTGGCAATCAAGATTTGTCAGCCCGTACAGAAAAACAGGCCAGCGCCTTGGAGCAAACCGCTGCTTCTATGGAGCAATTTGCTGCCTCGGTAAAGCAAAACGCAGACAACGCCAAACAGGCCAACCAACTTGCGCAAAGCGCATCTCAAGTGGCGATGAAGGGCGGACAGGTGGTGACGCAGGTGGTCGACACCATGAAGGACATCAACGACAGCTCCAAAAAGATTGCCGACATCATCAGCGTGATTGACGGCATTGCCTTTCAAACCAATATCTTGGCGCTTAACGCTGCTGTTGAGGCTGCGCGCGCGGGTGAGCAGGGGCGGGGTTTTGCTGTAGTGGCGTCTGAAGTTCGAAGCTTAGCGGGACGATCAGGCGAAGCCGCAAGACAGATCAAGGTTTTGATCAGCGACAGCGTACAACGGGTTGAGCAAGGCACGGCTTTGGTGGGCGAAGCGGGTTCCACCATGGACGAAGTGGTAGCCAGCATTCGCCGTGTGTCTGATCTGATGTCTGAAATCAGCGCCGCGAGCGATGAACAAAGCCATGGCGTGGAAGAAATTGGTGCTGCGGTCACTCACATGGACCAGAGCAACCAACAAAATGCGTCCCTGGTTGAAGAAATGGCATCTGCTACAGAGAGTCTTAAGCAGCAGGCCCAAGAGTTGGTGCAGGCGGTTGCCGTGTTCAAGCTCGACCGCAACGGCGATACGGGCTTTGGTTCCATGATTCAAACCCGTCAGCCTGCATTAACCTCCAGAACTCCGAAACTGACACGTAATGTAGAGGCTGAGTGGGATAGTCTCTAAGACTTTAATGAACTGGGGGCATGAGTTTGAGCCAAATCAATGCTGCATTGAGAACCGGTTGGTTTACCCATGCCGACTGCCACCTTCACGAAATGGGTCCGGGTCATCCCGAGTGCCCTGAACGGCTGGAGGCCATTGAGCGCAGTATTGCCAGTTCCGGGTTGAAAGATGTGTTGCACCATCGTGAGGCCCCGCTGGCCGATGTGGACGATTTAACGCTGGCCCACAGCACCTATTTGGTTGGGCGCTTGCAAGATTGCAGCGAATCGCTGCTCGCCCAAGAAGAAGGCTCGCGAACCCGCTATGCCCAGATTGATCCCGACACCGCCATGAACAAGTCTTCATGGTCGGCCGTATTGCGCAGTGTGGGGGCCACCTTGGCGGCCACTGATGCCGTAATGTCGGGCGACCTAGACAACGCGTTTTGCGCAGTTCGCCCCCCTGGCCACCATGCGACCAAAGACCAGTCTATGGGTTTTTGCCTCATCAATCATGTGGCAACAGCGGCCCGATATGCGCTGGAGCGGCACGGCTTGTCCCGCGTAGCTATTGTGGACTTTGATGTGCACCACGGCAATGGCACTGAGGACATTGTGGCGGGGGATGACCGCATTTTGATGGTGGGCTTTTACCAGCACCCTTTTTATCCTTATGGCGGCGCCCGCTCCCAAGCGCCTAACTTGGTCAACCTGCCCGTGCCTGCCCACACCCGAGGCGACGTGGTGCGGCAACTGGTGGAAACCCAGTGGATGCCGCGCTTGCACGAGCATCGTCCCGAGCTGATTTTGATCAGTGCGGGTTTTGATGCGCACCGCGAGGACGATTTAGGCCAAATGGGCTTGGTAGAGGCCGATTACGTGTGGATGACCCAACGCCTCATGGAAGTGGCGCGTCTTTATGGCAATGGGCGCATTGTTTCTAGCCTTGAAGGGGGCTACAACCTCAGTGCCTTGGGCCGAAGCGTAGAGGCTCACGTGCGCGCGCTTGCAGGAGCCTGATGCATGTGGACTGAACTTTATCAAGCCCTATTGAGTTTGGAGAACATCCATTTTGTGATCGGTCGCACCCCGTGGACCCTTTTAGGGCTGCTCACCAGCACCATGCATGCGTTAGTGGTGTTGGTGCTGGCGTTATGGGCCTCGGCCGCCCTAGAAAAACGCATCCTCAGGCAAACCTTGGGCGATTTGTCCATGCGCAAAGCGGCTGCCAATGTGGTACGCGCGGGCTTGCTGTTGCTGGGTTTGATGTTTGCGCTGTCGACCTTGGGGGTGGACTTGACCGCCTTGTCGGTATTGGGGGGCGCTTTAGGTGTGGGCATAGGCTTTGGTTTGCAAAAGTTGGCGGCCAACTACATCAGTGGTTTTGTGATTTTGTTG